>CAZMML010000156.1:0-7497 GCA_964567335.1 uncultured Nannocystis sp.
CTGGATGAAGTCGTCGCCGCACTTGGCGTCCTTGCAGGCGAGGGTGCAGGCGCCGGTGTTGCTGTTGCCGCCGCCGAGGTCGCACTGCTCGCCGAGGCTGGGCTGGACGAAGGAGTCGCCGCAGGTCGGCGCCTTGCAGAGGTCGGTGCAGCCGTCGTCGTTGTCGCCGTCGATGCCGTCGTCGCAGTCCTCGCCGGGGTCGACGACGTTGTTGCCGCACTGCTCGAGCTTGCAGGCGGGGGTGCAGCCGTCGGCGGACATGTCGTTGCCGTCGTCGCACTGCTCGTCGGGGCCCTTGTCGCCGTCGCCGCAGACGTTGAGCTTGCAGGCGGCGTTGCAGGCCTTGCCCGGGCCGTTGTCGGCGCCGAGGTCGCACTCCTCGGTGCCGGGGTCGGTGTTGAAGACGAAGCCGTCGCCGCAGACCGCGTCCTTGCACATCAGGGTGCAGGCGCCGTTGGCGGAGTTCCCGGCGCCCTCGTCGCACTGCTCGCCGACGCCGGTCTGGACGTAGGTGTCCCCGCAGGTGGCGTTGGTGCAGGCGTCGGTGCAGGCGTCGGTGTTGTCGGCGTTGCCGTCGTCGCACTCCTCGGTCGCGTCGACGACGAAGTCGCCGCACGAGTCGAGCGCGCACTCGGGGGTGCAGCCGTCGCCGTCGATCTGGTTGCCGTCGTCGCAGCCCTCGCCCGGGCCCTTGGCGCCGTCGCCGCAGACGTTGTTGGTGCAGTCGGCCTTGCAGGTGGCGTTGTCGGCGTTCATCGCCCCGTTGTCGCACTGCTCGTCCGCGCTCTTGTCGCCGTCGCCGCAGACGTTGGCCTCGCACGTCGCGGAGCAGGGCTGGCCGGGGCCGTTGGCGGCCCCGTCGTCGCAGGCCTCCCCCGGATCGACCACGCCGTCGCCGCACTCGCCCCCGCCGGTGGTCAGCGTCCCGGTCTCGGAGCCGCCGATGACGCCGGTCTCCATGGTGGTCGAGCCCGGCGATCCGGTCGAAGGCTCCGGACCGCTCGTGCTGGTCATGGCGCCCGTGGTGGTGGTGGTGGTGGTGCCGCTGCTGCTGCCGCCGACCGAGTCGTCGCCGCAAGCGCCGAGCCAAGCCAACGCGCACACGATCCTGAAGTACCTCGCCGCCCCCTGCATCCCGACCCTCCCCGTGTCGAAGCTACCCGAGAAGGAGCCCGGCCGCGGGGACGGCCCCCGGGCCGAATCCCGCGGTGCCGCGAGGATCACGCGAGGTGCGGCGTCACTCGAGGGCGCCCTCGTCGATCCAGATCTGGATGGTGGCGAGATCGACCGGGTCGATCATGCCGCCCGGGGGCATGATCGTGCCGCCGCCTCCCACGTCGGCGAAGCTGCCCGCGAGCTTGTGGTAGAGGTAGCTCTTGCCCGAGTCGCCGGGCTCGACCTCGTCGAGTCCGGGCGCCGACGAAGGGGCGTCCACGAGGGCGTCGTAGGCGCCCGCGGGGTCGAGGCCCAGGAAGAGGTCGGACGAGGGGCCAGGGCTCGGCGGGGGAGAGGTGTGGCAGTTGCAGCCCTCGAGGAGCGGCCAGACATCGGGGGTGAAGTGGAGGGGGTCGCCACCTGCGGTCGTCGCCCCGGTCGAGCCCGAGCTCGCCGCGGCGCTGGTCGAGCTGTCCCCGCTCGAGCTGCCGCCGCTCGACGTGCTCGCACCCGTGGTCGAGCCCGTCTGGGTGTTGGGGTCGCCGGGGCCGCAGGCGGCGAGGAGGCTGAGGGCGAAGAGCGTCGACGGAGCGCGCATGGCGCCATGTTCTTGCCACGTGGCGCGCGGGCCGGGGAGTCTTCGGTCAGCGACGGGCAGACGCGAGCGGATCGATCCGTCCCGCCGCGCGAAGGGGCCTCGAGGCGGGTCGCCCGGGCGGGCGCTCCTGCCCGGGCCCGCCAGGCGGGAAGATCTGCGCTCGGGCGGTGGAGCGCGAGCGAACGCTCGAGCCGCCGCGGCCGAGGCGCTCGGCCCTCGCTCAGGGCCAGGGGTTGCACATGTTCATCGGCCCGAGCACGAGGTCCGACTTGAGGCGGGGCTGCAGCTTGGCGTTGTTGAAGCTGTAGCTCCAGACGCCGGCGATCGACTGGATCTTGGTGTTCACCGGGCAGGCGTTGTTGAGGCCCATGTCCTTGACGCCGTCGGCGAGGCCGTCGTCGACCCGGATGTTGCCGGTGATCGTGAACTCGTCGAAGTCCATCGGCGCGTCGGGGTTGGCGTTGATGATGTCGGCGGGGCTGACGACGATCAGGAGCGACTGGTGCTTGACGGCGTCGGGGGCGTTCATCGGCAAGGGGTTGAAGGGCAGGGGCTGGCCGGTCTCCTCGACCTTGACGCCGGCGACGACGAGCTCGTGGAGGTTGAAGTAGTTGGTGTAGGTGCCGGTGACGGTCACCTTGTCGCCGATCTTGACCGGGGGGGATTGACCGCCGGTGAAGGCGAAGATCCCGGTGTAGTCCTGCTGGGTGCCGGTCTCGATGTGGAAGCCGCGCGAGTTGCCGGTGGCCGGGCGGATCCCGGTGACGTACACGCCGCTGACCTCGACCGGGATCCCGGAGGTGACGATCATGTGATCCGGGTGCGCCGGGTCGCGCAGCGCCTCGATGGTGGTCGGGCAGGCGGAGACGCCGGGGTTGGGGGTCGGGCAGACGTCGCAGAGGTCGCCCTTGGCGTCGCCGTCGCCGTCGGCCTGGTCGGCGTTGGCGTCGCGGATGCAGTTGTCGACGGCGTTGGGGACGCCGTCGTCGTCCATGTCGTCGGCGTCGACGAGCATGCAGGTGTCGGTGTTGTCGGTCGGGCAGGCGTCGCAGGCGTCGCCCTTGCTGTCGCCGTCCTCGTCGCGCTGGTCGCCCGGGGTGATCAGCAGCGGCGGGTTGAAGATCGCGGGGCAGTTGTCCTGGTCGTTGAGGACGCCGTCGCCGTCGTCGTCGTCGGCCGCGGGCACGCCGGTGTACTCGCCCGGCCGCGAGGGGACGCAGCTCGGCTCGTTGTCGGGGGTGCCGCAGAAGAAGAGCGGGTAGATCGGGTCGATCGCGGCCTGGATCTGGGCGAGCGAGATGCCGCCGGTGTCGCCGACGACGCACGCCTGCTTGGCGGCGCCGCAGACGTCGAGCGCCTCGCAGGCCATGCCGGAGAGGCCCTGCACGACGGCGGCGTCGCCGTAGAGCGCCTTGCCGCCGCGCATGACGAGGGCGACGCCGGGGAGCTCGGCGTTGACGACGGCGGCGTGGTGCTGGTTGACCGAGCCGTCGAAGATCGCCACGTCGGCGACGTAGCCGGGGCGCAGGAGGCCGATCGCCTCCTCGGCGCCGAGCGCGAGCGCGGCGTTGAGGGTGACCATGCGCCAGAGGTCGACGTCGTTGTAGACGCCGCCGAAGTAGTCGTTGCTGAGGTCGGCGGCGCAGCGGAGCTCGCGGAGGATGTTCATCGAGCCGGACGCGACCCAGTCGGTCCCGAGCGCGAGCGGGACGCCGAGGGTGTCGAGGACGGTGACCTGCGCGGTGTTGCCGTAGAGGACGACGTTGGAGCGCGGCGACCAGATCACGCGCGCGTGGTCGGGGTGGATCGTGGCGGTGTCGCCGGCGGTGATCCCGATCGCGTGGATGATGGAGGTGCGCGGGCCGATCACGTCGGTGTTGCCCATGCTGAGGCAGGTGAACTCGTTGCGGGCGTAGTTGTCGATGCCCTCGGAGATGTGCGGCAGGTAGGCGCTCTCGTCGGCGATGTCGGTGGTCAGGGTGACGTTGGGGTAGCCGCAGCCCATCATGAGCTGGAGGCCGCCGCTGTCGCCGAGCGGGAAGGTGTCGCTGTTGGCGAGCGGGGTCGGCAGGCCCTCGCGGTACTCGGGGTTGGAGTCGAGGTTGCGCAGGAGGCCGGGCTGGCCGCCGGCGCTGGCGGCCGAGGTGGCGCCGCTCATGACGAAGCGCAGCTCGGCGGCGAGGACCGCGGGCTTGGAGGCGCCGCCGGGGACGCTCAGCGCCTGGTGGCCGTTCTTGCCCTTGCGCCAGTCGTGGCGGTGCTCGTAGCGATCGACGCCGTCGCCGATCGGCTTGTTGGCGGCGAAGGTGATGTGGTCGTGCGGGTTGATCAGGCCGGGGGAGATCACGCCGGCGGCGCAAGTGACGACGGTGGCGTCCATCGCCTCGGGGAGGTCCGCGCAGCCGCACCCGACGCAGGTGAGGATCCCGTCCTCGATCAGGACGCTGCCGTTCTCGTAGACGACGTCAGGGGCGAGGACCGCGCCGCGAAGGAGGACCCCCTGGGTGCCAGGGGAGGTGATCTCGCAGGTCCCCTCGGCCGGCGGGACGAGAGGAGGGTTGTCGCACACGACGACGCCGTCGACGGGTCCGCCGGTGTCGGTGTCGGTGCCCGTACTGGAGCCGGAGCTCGTGCCCGTGGTGGTGTCGCCGGTTGAGGAGCTGCTGGTGCCGTCGGTCACCGGCGAGGTCGTGGTCCCGGTGGAGCTGCTCGCGTCCGTGGTCGGCTCGACCGTGGTGGTCGGCTGCGTGGTGCTTGTTGTTGTCGTCGTCGTCGTCGAGGTCGACGCGTCCGTGCCGCTCGATCCGGTCTCGGTCGTCGAAGACGGGTTGCTCGTGTCGTCGCTGCAGGAGACGAGCGTTACCGCGCTCGCCAGGAGAACCACGCGTGAAGGGCTGTAGGGCATCATCGGGCACGGTACACCGATCGGACGTGCAGGTTCAACGAGCCTCCGGTGGCGCTCCTGTGACAAGCGGGTGACGGCGTGAGTTGACAGGCCGCGCCCGGACGTGCAGCGGCGGGCGGGCTGCGGCATAGCTCCCGCGGCCCGCGGACACGCGGGCTGGGAGGACCTCGATGATCCGCGACTGTCTCCTGGCTGCGTTGGTGGTGACTTCGGTCGGCGGGCTGGCGTCCTGCCAACCGAGCGATGGCGGCACCGGCTTCGGCGTCGACACTCAGGTGGTGCTCAGCTCGGGGGGGTCGGGCTCGACCGGCGCCTCGAGCTCGACCGGGCCGGGCTCGACCGGGACGGACGCGGGCTCGACCGGGGCGACCGCGACGGGGGCGGGCGCCTCGTCGGGGTCGACCGGGGCGCCCGGAACGCCCTGTTCTTCCGACCAGGACTGTGTGGACAGCCCGGACGGGCCGATCTGCGACCCGGACACGAGCACCTGCACGACGCCCTGCGAGCCGGGCGCGGAGGAGGCCTGCTACTCGGGGCCGGAGGGGACCGCGGGGGTGGGGGCCTGCGCCGCGGGGACGCGGACCTGCGCGGACGACGGGCTCGGCTACGGACCCTGCGTCGGCGAGGTGGTGCCGGCGCTCGAGCTCTGCGGCAACACGATCGACGACGACTGCGACGGCGACGCGGACGAGGACACCGACGCGGACGGCGACGGCTGGGGCGTGTGCTCGGGCGACTGCTGCGACACCGAGGGCGGGGCCTGCTTCGGGCCGGCGCTGGTGAACCCCGGCGCCTACGAGTTCGTCGGCAACATGGTCGACGACGACTGCGACGGCGAGACCGACGAGCCGGCGACGGCCTGCGACGCGGGGCTGGCGAGCGACTCGGCGGACGCGCGCGACTACGCGCGCGCGCTCGACCTCTGCGACTTCACCGAGGAGGCGCCGCCGGACCCGATCGATCGCCGCTGGGGCGTGATCTCGGCGCGCCTCAGCCTGGCCGACGGGACAGGCCTGCCGGCGACCGCGTCGCGGGCGATCCGGCCGGGCTTCGGCGCGTCGATCAAGGCGCAGAAGAACGCGCGCCTGGCGGTGCTCTCGAGCGGGCACGCGGCCGACGTCGACGACGGCGCGCCGGCCTTCGCCGCCTTCGAGGCCGGGCAGAAGATGGGGACCTCGAGCCCGCTGCCGGAGCCGTGGTGGAGCAAGGTCGGCGGCAAGCTGCCGAACCCGCCCGGCTGCAAGGCGCCGATGATCGCGGCGGCCAACGACCCGGTGATGCTGACGCTGCGCGTGCGGGTGCCGACCAACGCGAAGTCCTTCTCGGCCAAGATGTTCTTCTTCTCGGCGGAGTACCCCGAGTACGTGTGCAGCCAGTACAACGACTTCTTCGTCGCGCTGGTCGAGTCGAAGGCGGCCGGGAACCCGGCCGACACCAACGTCGCGGTGTTCGACGACGGGCAGACGAAGTGGCCGATCGGGGTGAGCCTGGCGAAGGTCGCCGAGGGGCTCTTCACGCAGTGCCAGAACGGCGACGTCGGCTGCAAGTCGGGGGTCCCCGCGACCGCCTACGCCGGCTGCACGGGGACGGCCCAGCTCAAGGGGACGGGCTTCGACCTCTTCGACATGGACGTCTGCTCGCCGGGCCAGACGATGGTCGGCGGCGGGACCGGCTGGCTGACGCTCCGCGGCAACGTGTCGCCCGGCGAGGTGATGACGCTGCGCCTGGCGATCTGGGACTCGGGCGGCTTCATTTTCGACTCCCTGGTGCTGCTCGACGCGTGGGAGTGGTCGCTCGATCCGGCGACGCCCGGCGTCACGCCGGGGTGAGCGGGGCGCCGCCGGTCACGGGCGGACGTTGAAGTGGACCGAGAGGCCCTTGAGATCGACGGCGACGGCGGCGGCGCCGAGCTCCAGGGCGGCGGCGCGGCCGGCGACGCGGAAGAGCTCGAGGCGGACGGGGAGGGCGTTGGCCAGCGGGGCGAGGCCCTGCGCGAGGCGGCGGCCGAGCTCGTCGGAGCCGGCGCGGACGAAGTCGCCGGCCCACGAGATGCCGGCGCCGAAGAGGTTGGGCCCGGTGACGAGGGCGTTCCAGATCCCGGACCAGAGGTCGGTGTTGAGGTCGGTCTCGCGGGCGACGGCGCCGACCTCCCAGCGCAGGGCGCCGGCGGCGACGCGCGGGACGACGGGGACCTGGTAGGCGAGCTCGCCGTTGAGGCCGGGGAGCTCGATCTCGAACTCGACGCGCACGTCGACGTAGCCGGTCTGGCCGACGCGGAGCAGGAGCTCGAGCTTCTTGAGCGAGGCGCGATCGATCTGCTTGGGGAAGCGCCAGAAGGCGGCCCGCTGCAGGCGCCCGAGCGCGGCGGCGGAGGCGGCGACGCGGAGCGCGACGCCCGGCGGGAGGTGGCTGCGGGCGGCGGCGACGCTCCCGCGCGCGCTCGCGGGCGGCGGCGTCTGGTCGAAGCGCTCGCGCAGGTCGAGGTCGAGGTTGGCGAGGAGGGCGAAGGCCGGCTGGGTCTGGGCGTCGCCGGGGAGCCAGGTCCAGGCGAGGCGCGGGAGGTGGGCGAGGCCCGGGATCTCGAAGCGGTGCCCGTGGAGCATCGCCTCGAGGACGGCGGTCGCGGCGAGGCCGACGCCGCCGCTGACCTGCTCGGTGAGCCAGGTGCCGAGGCCGATCAGCGCGCGGCCGATGACGCCGGGCTCGACGATGATCGTGGCGCCCTCGCCGCGGAGGCGCAGCTTGATGGCGACGTGGGTCTCCGGGAGGGGGCCGCCGCTGGCGGGCCTCTTCGGGGCAGGCGCGGGCGGGGGGGGGCCCTGGGGGATCGGCACGGGCC
>CAZMML010000157.1:0-7472 GCA_964567335.1 uncultured Nannocystis sp.
TGCTCGGCGAGGAAGGCCGCGAGATCCGCGGGGCTGGCCTTGTCGGCGAGCACCGCGGTGAGGGCCGCCAGCGAGGGGTCGTGGCTCGGGTCCTCGCGGAGGTTCTGGCGCAGCGCCTCGATCCGGCCGCCGCGCTCCTCGATCACGCCGACCAGGCGGGCGATGTCGAGGCGCAGCTCGAGCTTACGGGCGCCGTCGGTGGTGCGTGCGAGCTCGTGCTGGCGCAGCTTGAGCATCTCGGCGAAGAGCCCCTCGGCCTCGAGCAGCGGGGCGAGCAGGCGGAGGTTCTCGAGCGCGTCCGGGACCTCCGCGATCAGGCCCTCGTAGAGGTGGATCGCGCGGCCACGCTCGCCGAGCTCGGCGAAGATCGCGGCCGCGCGGGCGCGCATCGCCTGCGAGGTCGCGGGCGCGAAGGGCAGCGTCGCGGTGCGGGCGAGGAGGTCGGCGGCGGCGAGGCGAGCGCCGGCCTGCTCCATCAGTTGGGCGAGCTTCTGCGCCGCCCAGTCGACGCACGCCTCGGTCGAGCGGACGCCGGTCGCCGGGACGCCGCGGTTCCACAGCGCGGCGGCGCGGGTCTGCAGGCGCTGGAGGATCTCGCGGGTGAGGTCGGAGTCGCCGAGCATGCCGAGCGCGAGCTCGGAGGCCTCGTAGAGGTCGTCGAAGTTGTCCTCGCGGAGCTGGTCGAGCGCGAGGAGCGTCTCGATCAGGCTCGAGTCGGGCGCGGCGCGCTGCAGATCAGCGAGCGCGCGCAGGCGATCGAGGTGCCCCGGCTCGGCGGCGACCGAGCGCTGCAGGGCCTCGCGCGCGGCGGCGACGTCGCCGCGGCGGTCCTGGTGCCACTGGGCGACACGAGCGCTGAGCGCGGCGTAGACGCCCGCCGGCAGCGAGCCCTGGGCGCCGGCGAGGCCGGCCTCGAAGGAGGTCGTGAGGGCGTCCCAACCCGCCCGCTCGTCAGCGAGGGCCTCGACGAGCTCGATCAGCGAGTCGTCGATCTTCTGATCAGCGACGAGCTGGCCGAGCAGCGCCGCCGCGAGCGCGGCGAAGTCGCCGACCGCGGCCGCGCTGCGGAGGGCGCCGCGGACCGCGTCGGGGTCCGCGGGGCGGGCTGCGAGCACGGCCTGGTAGGCGACGAGCGCGGCGCCGAAGTCGCCGAGCTTCTGCTCGGAGATCCGGGCCGATACGAGGCGCAGGTCGGTCGCGCGCTGGCGGTCCGCCGCCGCCGCGTCCGCCGCCGCGCCGAAGGCGTGGGCCGCGGTGGAGTAGTCGCCGGTCTCTTCGGCCAGCCTGGCGACCTCGCGCTCGAGCGAGCGGTCGCCGGGCTGCAGCGCGAAGGCCCGCGCGAGCGACTGAAGCGCGGCGGCCGGGGCCTTGCCGTGGACCTCCTGGATCGTCGCGGTCTCGCGGAGGATCTCGGCGTGCTTCAGCGGGTCGTCGGCGACGGCGAGCCGCGCCTCGCAGATCGCGGCGAGCTCGTTCCACTCGCCGCGGGCGCGGTAGAGCTTGCCGAGCACCTCGACGGCGCCGACGCGGCCCTCGGTGTCGAGGGTGGCGAGCAGGCCGGCGCGGGCGCCGAGGTGCCCCGGGTCGGCGGTGAGGGCGGCGTCGTAGCAGGTGACGGCGCGGGTCGGGCGGCCGAGCTGGCCGCGGAAGACGTCGCCGAGGCGCGTCGAGAGGTCGGCGAGCCGGGCGGTCTCGCGGCCCGAGGCGCGGTCGAGCAGCTCGGCGAGGTCGGGCCAGCGGGTGACGCGGACCAGCAGGGCCGCGAGCGCCTCGACGGTCTCGTCGGACTCGCCGAAGGCGCGGACGATCTCCTGCCAGGTGGCGATCGCGCCGGGGAGGTCACCGAGCCGCTCGGCCTGGACCTCGGCGACGCGGCGGAGGTCGTCGCGGCGCTGGTGCCCCTCGACCGGGCCCATGGCGCGCTGGCGCAGGAGCTCGACCAGCTCCTCCCAGCGGCCGAGGCCCTGCAGCAGGTCGATCGCGGCGGCGAGCGCCTCCCCGTCGTCAGCGTCGAGCGAGAGGCGCGCGCGCCAGCTCTTGAGCGCCCGGTCGGGGTCGCCGAGCGTGGCGGCGAGGCGGGCGGCCTCACCGAGCGCGAGCACCCGCGGGGCGCCGACCTCGAGCTCCCCGAGGCGCTCGAGGACCGCGCGGCGCTCGTCGGCGCGGGCGGCCTCGGCGAGCAGCTCGCTGGCGGCGCGAGCGACCCGCAGCGCGAGCTCGCTGGGCGCCTCGGCCGTGGCGAGGACCTTCTGGTAGAGCTCGATCGCGGAGGAGCCGTCCTGCAGCGACGCGCGGTGGACGTCGGCGGCCTCGGCCCACAGCGCCGCGCGACGGGCGGCGTCCTTCTCGGCGCCGGCGGCGGCGAGGAGCCCGCGCACGTGGAGCAGGTACTCGGCGTTCTGCTCGGCGAGGTGCCGCAGTCGCCGGTGATCGTCGGCGGAGTCGGGCAGGAGTTCGACGACGGCGACGTAGTGCTCCATCGCCTTAACCGACTGGTCAGCGGCGATCAGCCGCTCGGCGAGCTCGCGGTGGAGGGCGACGGAGGTGGACGGGTCGGCGAGGCGCAGCGCGAGGCCGAGGACCCGGATCACCTCGTCCGGGCGCCCGGCGGCCTCGTAGGTCGAGCGCAGCAGGCCGAGCGACTCGGCCCGGACGGCGGGCGTGGCCCCCTCCAGGCCGAGCAGGCGCTCGAGCAGGGCGCAGCCGTCGCGGTCGCCGGGCGTCTCGGCGAGGAGGTCGCGGACCTCCGCCAGCGCCTCATCGGCCTGGCCGAGCCGGTCGAGCCACATCTCGGCGATCCGGATCGAGAGGCCCTCGGTTGCGTCGCGGCCCTGGAGCTCGACGCGGCGCTTGTAGAGCGCGACGAGGTCGCGCCAGCGGCCTTGCTTCTCGAGCAGGCGCTCGAGGACAGCCTCGAGCTTGGCGTCGCTCGGGCGCAGCTCGAGGGTCTGCTGCATGTAGCCGACGGCGCGGTCGGGCTGCGCCGCGAAGTCGCGGGCGATGTCCGCGGCCTCGGCGAGGAGCTGCACGCGCCGCGACTCGCCGATCGGCGCGATCAAGATGTGGTCGTAGAGGGAGAGAAGGTCGTCCCAGCGCTCGCGGAGCGTCAGCGTCGCGGTGAGGCGGAGGAAGGCCCACTCGTCGTCGGGCTGGACGGCGAGGACGCGGCGCAGGATGTAGGTCAGCGCGGCGTCGTCGCCGGGGAACCACTCCTCGATGAAGGCGACCGCCCGCTGGCCCACCGCGGACGCGACCGCGGGCCTGAGGTCCTGCGCGAGCACCTCACGGTAGAGCGCCGCGACGGCCTCCGCCCGCTGCAGCGTCTCGCCGATCGCCTCGACCTCGTCCCAGCGTTCGCCCCGCTCGGGGTCGCTGCGGACAGCCGTCATGGCCGCCGTGAAGCCTTGTTCGTCGTGATTCCGCGAAGAAGAAGTTGCCATCGGATCCTCTACTCGACTCGCCGTCGCTCCCCGTGCTCGCGCGCCGCGAACACCAGGTCGAATTGGATGAGGATTGCACCATACCAGGCTTTGCAAGGCCCGCGGGCCGGAATGCGGTCGCGGAGCCGCGCGCGGGCGCGAAAGGGTCCCTGCGCTCTTGCGGATCCGCGCCGCCCTGTCAGCTCGCGAGGAAGGCTCGCAGCCAGCGGTGACAGCGCGGCAGCACGTCGGCCGCGGCCAGCGAGACCGACTCCTGCATGTGCAAGAGCACCAGGTCGGCGACACGATGCGGCGCCCACGGCTGCTCGAGCACCCAGCTCCAGTCGGCGTGGACCGAGGTCCGCCGCTCCTCGGGGAAGGTCGCGGCCACGTGGCCCGCGTGGCCGAGGCCCTCGCGCAGGGCGAGGATCTCCCCGCGCCGCAGCTCGCGCCGGCCGGCGGCGACGCGCCGGCCCACGGCATAAAGGAGGATCACGACCACGAAGGCGGCGAGGCGGCGCAGGCGCGCGCCCTGCTCCCCCTGGGTGACCGCGCGCTCGCACGCGACCGCGAGGTCGGCGGCGAAGCCAGGCGCGCACTCGGCCGAGAGGTGGTCCGCGAGTCCGAGCGCGGCGTCGAAGTAGCTCAGATGATCGCCGGATCCGTAGGGGGCGCGGACCCCAGGCTCGCCGTCGAAGGCGGCGCGCTCGACCGCTCCGCGGAGGTCGAGCCGGCGCCGGAGCACGGAGCCGAGCGCGAAGGCCTGGAGGTCCTCGCGGTCCGCGGCGAGGCTGACGAGCGCGAGCTCGAGCAGGACCCCGCGGAGGAACAGATCCCGCGCCGGCCGCAGCTCGGCCGGGTCGGCAGCGGAGAGCGCCGCGCCCGCGATCGGACAGGCGGCGCCGCCCTCGGCCAGGAAGTACCCGAGCGGCGCGATCCGCACCAGGGGTTGGGCGTAGGCGCCCCGGAGCTCCTGCAGATCCGCGAGGGCGGTGAAGATCGGCCGCGGTCGGATCTCGGCCGGGCCGATCTCGAAGAGGCGGTCGCGGGGCGGGAGCCCGCGCCGGAGCACGAAAGCGTGCTCCTGCCGCCACCAGCCCGCGCGACGCCCGAGGTCGACGAGCCGGGCCATGGCGAGGTCGTGGTGCGGGTCGTCCTCGTCGCGCCCTTTCGCCATGTCCTGATCGACCTGTCCTATCGGACAAGCACCCTCGGCCCACGCCGCGGCGGCGCGGCGCAGCAGATCGCCGCCGGCCTCGGCGAGCGCGGGGTCTCGGCCGAGGGCGTCGCCGAGCTCGGGCTCGCCGTGGAGCCCCGCGGCGGCGACGAGGACCGCGAGCCAGCGGGCGCGCTCCTCGAGGGTGAGGGGGCTGTCGCGGTCGCCCACCAGGCGCGCGAGCAGCAGGCGATGGGCCGCGAGCTGCAGGTCGAGACCGGCGAGCAGGCGGCGCTGCAGCTCCGGCCGCGAGTCCGCGGCCTGACCGGTGCGCGCGAGCAGGACGGCCTGCATGACGAGCGTGGCGGGGCGTCGCGCGAGCGCCTCGCGCCCCGCCCCGGCCAGCGCGGCGCCGCCGGCGACGGCTGGCCCGTGCGGCTCGGCGAGGTCACCAGAGAGGCGCGACCAGCGGACGAGGAAGCGGTCGACCGCGGGCCGGGCGAGCGGGAGCACGTGCGCCCGCGAGAGGCGCCCCGCCGCGGTGAGGGCCGCGAGCTCGGGCACCTCGCCGGTGCCCGAGGTGACGAGGAGCTCGCGCCCCGCGGCGCAGAGCTCGCCGATCCACCGCGCGACCGCGGCGCGCGAAGCGGGGGGCAGGTCGTCCATCCCGGAGACCACGACCAGCGGGCGCCCGGCCTCGCGGAGCGGCGCCGCCGAGAAGTCGCGCTCGACGCTGCGGCGGATGTCCCGCTCGGCGAGGCGCCACCAGCGGTCGAGCGCCGCCGCCGCGCTGATCAAGCTGTCCCAGCGGACATCCATGCCGAGCATGCCGATCGGCCCGCGCACGCTGCGGCCGCAGAGCACCAGCGGGACCGGGAGCAGCGGCGCCGCGGCGGGCGGGGCCTGCCCGTCGCAGAGCGCGAGCACGAGATCCTGGACGAGGGTGCACCCCCCGGCGCGGGTCGAGCCGACGAGCCAGAGCGGCGGCTTGCCGACGCCGATCCGCGCCAGCGCCGGGGCGCCGCCGGCGAGCTCCGGCTCGTCGGCGTCGTCGGGCACGTCGACGTCGCCGACGCGGAGCTCGCGGCAGAGCTCGTGCCAGGCGACCGCCTGGTCGGGCGAGAAGAGGTCGTCGCACAGGGCGTGGGCGAGCCGCAGGTGCAGCCAGTGGCGGTACGTCTCTGCGGGGTCGCCCATGCCGTTCCGACGCTCCTCCGGACTACCACCTGCGTCTGCGCCGGACCAGCGCGAGGGCGACGAGGAGCCCCCACGGCGCGGCCTCTCCGCTCCCCTGGCAGCCGCAGCCCCGGCGCGGCCGCGGGGCCTGGGCGCACTCTTCGGGCGCGTCGGCCGCGCCCTCGGCCGCGGCTGGCGGGCCCGCGGGCCGCAGCGAGCGCGGACCCGCGGCGCGGAGCGAGCCGAACCCGAGCTCGTCCAGGATCGCCCCGGCGTCCTCGACCTTGTCGAGCAGCCAGAGCAGATAGCGGACGTCGACGATCACGTTGCGCGAGCGGTCGCTGTAGCCGAAGTCGCCGGCGATGTTCTCCCACACGCGATCGAAGTTGAGGCCGACCAGCTCGCCGCGCCCGTTGATCACGGGGCTGCCGGAGTTGCCGCCGGTGGTGTCCGCGCTCGAGAGGAAGCAGAGCGGGAGGTCGCCGAGGATCGGGTCCGCCCAGTAGCTGTCGCGGGCGGCGGGCGCGGCGGCGAGGACCCGCTCCGGGAGGGCGAAGGGCGCCTCCCCGGTGAGCTTGGCGAGCTGGCCGCGCAGGGTCGTCTGCGGGGTCGCGATGAGCCCCTCCTGCGGGACGTAGCCGCGGATCGTCGCGTACGAGAAGCGGAGCGTGCCGTTCGCGTCCGGGTACACCGGGCCCTGGCGGACGGCCCGGAGCGCCGCGAAGTAGCGCGGGCCGAGGAGGGCGCCGCGGCCCGCCCACGCCTCGCCGCGGCGCTCGATCGCCTCGAGGTCCGGGGCCAGCGCCCAGGCCAGCGCGACCAGCGGGTCCCGGCTGCGCTCGAGCGCGGCCGCGTCGGCGGCGTCGAAGAGCCGCCGCACCGCCTGCGGGTCGGAGAGCTCAGACCCCGCGACCAGCGCGCGCGCGCGGCCGAGGAATGCGTCGCGGCCGCTGCCTGGCCCCGGGGCCACGTCGCTGAGGCCGCGGAGGCGCTGGCCCTCCGGGAGCGCCGCGGCGCGGGCCAGGACCGAGGCGAGCAGGTGGGCGTCGACCTCCGCGTCGAAGTCCCGCGAGCGCCGCTCGATCCGGTCCCACAGCCGCTTGGCGTTGCGGTCCATGTTGGTGGCGGGGCGATCGGGGTCGGGTCGGGCGCGCTCGCGGGCGCGGCGGACCAGGTCGATCGCCGTGGCGAGCAGGCCCGGGCCCTGGGGGATCTGGTCGACGAGGAAGTCGCGGGCGTAGCTCGCCCGGCGCTCGTCGTTGAGGGCGCGGAGCTGCGGGAGCACGTCGGCGTACTCGGGCTGGTCCTTGACCCACGCCTCGAGCGCGACCTCCTCGCGCCGCCGCCGCTCGAGCAGGCCCATCGCGGCAAAGCCGGCGAGCATGCCGCGCGCGTTCTTGAGGCGGTTGGCGAGCGACTTCTTGGTCGACGCGACCTTGATCGCCCGCGCCGCGTCGGCGGCGCCGAGCTCCTCGAGCAGGCGGACCCACTCGCCGTAGAGGTCGATCCGGGCCGGGAAGATCTGGTCGGCGTAGCGCTCCACCGCCGCGAGGGGCAGGTAGCGCTCGGTGTTGCCGGGGTAGCCGAGCACGCCGACGAAGTCGCCGGCGGCGACGCCCTCGCTGGCGACCTTCAGCCACACGTCGGGGCGGTAGGGCACGTTGTCCGCGGACCACTCCGCGCCGCGCCCGTCCCGCGCCACGTAGGCGCGGAGCAGCGTG
>CAZMML010000158.1:0-7468 GCA_964567335.1 uncultured Nannocystis sp.
CGGGGAGCTCGCCGAAGTCGAAGATCTCGACGATGTTGGGCGAGCCGATCCGGCTCGCGGCGCGGGCCTCTTCGCGGAACTGAGCCGCCTGGGCCGGGTCTTCGCTGGCCTCGGGGCGTAGGACCTTGAGCGCGACGCGACGCTCGATGTCCTCGTGCTCGGCCTCGTACACGACGCCCATGCCGCCCTCGCCGAGCCAACGGACGAGGCGGTAGCGGGTGCCGGGGACGCGCCGACCAGGGAGGAGGCGGACCTGCTTCGACTCGGCGGAGGTCGGCATCGCCGCGCTTCGGGAGAGCGCGCGCATGCTGCTCGAGGGCGAGGAGCGGGTCTTGCCGGCGAGCGGGCGGGCGGCGGAGGGGCGCGTCGGGGCCTCGCGACTGGGAGTCACGTCGTCGGACGCGGCGTCCTCGGAGCCGTCTTCCTCGGTCTCAAGGGAGATCGTCCACTCGCGCTTGGGCTGGTCGCGCGCAGGCCCCGGCTTTGGCTCCACCGGGATCAAGTCAGGTGGCTTGGGCGAGGTCATTCGCGGAGCAGGCCCTCGTAGTGTCGGCGGCGAGCGCGGGGGAGGGCAAGGGGGGGATGACCGGTCCGGTGCGCGAGATTGTGCCTGGGAGACGCGCTCTCCGCGAGCCAACTTGGTGGTACTTTGGGGGGGTGAAGGCCCCCGTCGCTCTGCTCCTGTCGGGCGTACTCGCAATCGCGCCGACCCGCGCGGTCCAGGCGGCCCCGGGTCCGGAGGGATCCGAGCGACAGATCGCGGTGCTCCCCCTCCGCGTCGAGGGCCCCGCCAACGACGCGACCAAGAAGGAGTGGTTCGCGGGGGTGCGCCGCGGGATCGGCCGCGGGCAGCTCCGCTTCGTCGACCAGGCCAAGGTCGACCAGATCGGAGACGCGAGCTGCGAGCGCAGGGCGTGCCTCGAGAAGCTGCGCTCGAACCTCCAGGCGACCCACTTCGTCCGCACGACGGTGTCGATCAAGAACCGCGACTACGCGGTCAAGCTCGAGGTCGTCGACACCTCGACCGGGGAGGTCATCGTCAGCGCGGAGGAGCGCTGCGAGATCTGCGGCGTCGAGGAGGTCACGAACCTGCTCGACGCCCAGGGCGCGCTGCTGCAGACGCGGCTCTCGTCGATGGGCGCAGAGGCGCCGGTGCTGGTGATCTCGAGCGACCCACCAGGCGCGGTGGTCTACATCGACGACCAGGCGGTGGGGACGACGCCGCTCGAACGCCCGGTGCTCGAGGGCAGCCACACGGTGCGCGTCACGCTCGACGGCTACGTCGCCGAGGAGCGGCAGCTCAGCTTCGTCGCGGGGGTCCGCGAGCAGGCGGCCTTCACCCTCCGGCGCACGCCAGGCAACCCGAAGAAGCGGATCCTCGGCGGGGTCGCGATCGGCGGCGGGGTCGTCCTGATCGGCGCCGGCATCGGATTGATGGCGGCGCAGATCCCCTACCGCGGGAATTGTAGCGAGGACAACGGCACGAAGGACGCCATGGGGAACTGCAAGTTCCTCCTGAACACGTCGTGGGGTGGGGCCACGATGGCGATCGCCGGCGCCGTCCTCATCACGGTCGGGATCATCGCGCTGCGGCGCAACCGCGGGGCGAAGGCGGCCAAGCAGGCGCACGTCCTGCCGACCGGCCTCGGGCTGATGGGCCGCTTCTAGGCCGTCTCGATCTGCAGGCGTGCGGGGCCAGGCGCAGCGTCCCCGGCCCCGCTCTCGCATGTCCCGAACGACATAAGCGGGTCGCTCGGCTCGAGCGGTCGAGCAGAGCCGATCGATACGTCGTGGGGAGCCAGCGAAACACGACCCGGCGGGTCGCGGGCGTCACTTGGCGATCGCAGCGACCTCGGCGGCGTCCTGGCAGGTGAGGATGCAGGTCTCGCGGTTGGTCGAGTTCAGGCTCTTGTCCTCGTAGCAGGCGTTGACGCAGCCGTGGAAGGTCGCCAGGTTCTTCATAAAGTCGTCCTTGGGCGGCGCGTTGGTGATGCCCTCGATGTTGGCCTCGGCCGCGGCGTCGCAGTTGAGCTTGCAGGTCTCGCGGTTGGTCGCGGGGCCCTTCTCGTTGAAGCAGGCCGTGTAGCAGCTGCTGTAGGCCTTCACGACGCCGGGGACGTCAGCCGGCTTGGCCGGCGGCGGGGGGAGGGCGGCCTCGGGCTTGGTGTCCTTGGACTCGGGGGCCTGGTCGGACTTCTTGGCGGGCGCGGGGCCCGAGGAGGGTACGGCCGGGGCGACGCCGGCCTTGCGGTTGGCGCTGTCGTCGCAACCAAAGGCCGCAAGCAGGCAGAGCCCGAGGGCGGGGAGAGCCAGGGGGTTCTTGGACATGCGCGGCAGGATAGCTCAGGTCGAGCGCGTTGACTTTCGGGAAGGGGCGCGAGATCCTTGCGTGCCCATCGAATGAGGCAGCCGCCCAGCAGCGACGAGCCGTCGCCCGACGTCACGTGGGCGTTGCGGGCGCAATCATCGCGGCTCGTGGTGCGGGAGCCGGGGCAGCGGCCGACACCGGTGGCGCTCGGGGGCAAGGCGCTGGAGCTCGGTCGCGGGGCGGACAACGCGATCGTGGTGCGGGCGGAGTTCGTGGCGGAGCAGCAGCTCCGCTTCGAGCCGACGGGCGTCGGCGACGGATATCGCGTTCGTGAGATCGGCGGCGGCTGTGGGCTCCTCTTCGAGGGGCAGCAGATCCTCGAGCGCGAGCTGCGCCACGGCGACGTGCTGCGGATCGGCGACCCGTGGACGGGAAGCTTCGTCACGATCACCTACCAACGCTTCGCGCGCACGATCGCGCCCGCGCGGCAGGCCCCGCGCTGCCCGCTCGACGCGGCGGAGGTGGCGATCGGCCGCGAGGGGTGCACGCTGACCTTGAGCAGCCTGCTGGTGTCGCGGCGCCACGCGCTCGTGCGGACGCTGCCGGGGGGCGGTCACGAGGTGATCGACCTCGTCAGCGCCAACGGGACCTTCGTCAACGGCGAGCGGGTGACGAGCGCGGCGCTGCAGCGCGGGGACATCATCCAGATCGGCCCCTTCAAGCTGGTGTACAGCGGCGACGCGCTCGAGTCGCACGACGAGCGCGGGGCGATCGAGCTCAAGGCGCGGGAGCTCGTGCGGACGGTGGCCGGGGGGCGGGTGATCCTCAACAAGGTGTCGATGGCGATCTCGCCGCGGGAGTTCGTGGCGATCGTCGGCGGCTCGGGGGCGGGGAAGTCGACGCTGCTCGGCGCGCTCTCGGGGCTGATGCGGCCGACCGAGGGCCAGGTGCTGGTCAACGGCGACGACTACTACGCCCACTTCGACGCCTACCGCGGCGAGATCGGCTACGTCCCGCAGAGCGACATCCTCCACCAGGGGCTCACGGTGGAGGACGCGCTGCGCTACCAGGCGCTGCTCCGCCTGCCCGAGGACACGGCGCCGGCGGAGATCGCGGCCCGCGTCGAGCGGGTGCTCGAGGACGTCGAGATCACGGACCGGCGCGGGGTGGCGATCTGCAACCTCTCGGGCGGGCAGCGCAAGCGGGTCTCGATCGCGGCCGAGCTGCTCGCGGACCCCTCGCTCTTCTTCCTCGACGAGCCGACCTCAGGGCTCGACCCGGGGCTCGAGAAGCGGCTGATGTTCACGCTGCGGCGGCTCGCCGACGCCGGCCGCACGGTGGTCCTCGTCACCCACGCGACCGCCAACATCCACCAGTGCGACCACGTCGCGTTCCTGGCCGAGGGGCGCCTGGTGTGGTTCGGGCCGCCCGCGGAGGCGCTGGCGCACTTCGGCGTCCGCGACGGCGACTTCGCGGACATCTATACGAAGCTCGAGGGCGAGGCGCACGGGGGCCACCCGCTGATCGCCAGCGGCGAGCTGCGGCAGGAGTACGAGCAGTGGCGGAAGGGGGGCAAGAGCCGCGAGCCGACGCTGGCGGAGCTGTGGGAGCTCCGCTTCGTGCGCTCGGCGGCGCGCTCGCGCTACGTGGCGGAGCGGCTGCTGGTGCCGACGCGCGGGCCCTCGATGCGGAACTCGCAGCAGTCGCCCGGGGCGTCGATGGCGGCGGCGGTGCCGAAGCACCGGCCGGCGCCCGCGCGGGTGTCGGCGCTGCGACAGATGCGGGTGCTGACGGCCCGCTACCTCCGCCTGCTGGCGGCGGACCGGCGCAACCTGACGATCCTGTTGGCGCAGGCGCCCTTGATCGGGGCGATCCTGGCGCTGGTCGCCCGGCGCGACGCGCTGCAAGATCTGTCGAGCTCGCACGGCCGGCTGGTGCTCTTCCTGGTCGCGCTGGTCGCGGTGTGGTCCGGGATCCTGGCGTCGGTCCGCGAGCTGACGAAGGAGCGGGAGATCTTCCGCCGCGAGCGCCTCGCCGAGCTGCGGATCGGGCCCTACCTGCTCTCGAAGGTGCTGGTGCTCGGGGTGCTCTGCCTGGCGCAGTCGGCGGTGCTGCTCGGGGTTCTGGCGCTCGAGGTCGACTTCAGCGCGCCGGTCAAGGTGTTCACGGCGCTGGGCCCGACCGAGGTCGTGCGCGGGGTCGGGGCGCTCGGCTTCGCCGGGGCGCTGCTGGTGACCACCTTCCTCAGCTCGCTCTCGGGGCTCGGCATGGGGCTGCTGATCTCGAGCCTGGCGAAGACCTCGGACCGGGCGATGAGCACGGTGCCGCTCGTGCTGGTGCCGCAGCTCCTGCTGGCGCTCGCGCTGGTGCCCTTGCCAGCCGGGTTCGCCTACCTCTCGCACCTGACCAGCGCGCGCTGGGCGATGGAGGCGTTCGGGTCGATCGCTCAGCTCCCCCCGCCGCGCGACTTCTCGCGCTGCACGATCATCGGCAACCCGCTGAGCTGTCCGATCTACCCGACCGTCGACTACGACCCGGCGCGGTGGCACGTGCTGGAGGCGTGGGGGATCCTGCTCGCCTACGCGGCGATCTGCGTGGGGGCCGCCGCGTGGGTCCTCGCGCGCTACGGGCGCGAGCGCTGAGCGCGGGCGCCCGCCGCGCCCGGCGCGAGTCGAGGTATCTTCGGCGGGTGGAGGGCGAGGAGCTCGAGGTCGACTTCACCGTCCAGGCGGTCGAGAACCTCGTCACCCAGTTCAGCGCGGCGCTCGACTTCTACCGCGAGCTCGTCCAAAACAGCATCGACGCCGGCAGCTCCTCGGTCGACGTGTGGACGGAGTTCCTGCCCGGGGAGGAGGGCGAGGGGACGATCGCGATCCACGTCGACGACGGCGGCGAGGGGATGAACGAGGAGATCATCGACAACCAGCTCACGCGGCTCTTCGCGTCGAGCAAGGCCGGCGACCTGACGAAGATCGGCAAGTTCGGGATCGGCTTCGTGTCGATCTTCGCGCCGGACCCGAAGGCCGTGCTGCTGCACACCGGGCGCGGCGGCGAGTGCTGGGAGCTGCTCTTCCACCCCGACCGCAGCTTCACCAAGTCGCGGATCGAGGGGCCGGTCGAGGGCACGCAGATCACCCTCTTCCTCGCCGGCGACCGCGGCCGCTACCGCCAGGTCGTCGCCGAGAGCGAGGCGGTGCTGCGCCGCTGGTGCGTCCACTCGGAGGTCGAGGTGACCTTCGAGGACCGCTCCTTCGGGCGCGGCCCGGTCGCGATCAACGAGCCCTTCGCGGTCCCCGGCCGCTGCCCCGCGCGCGCCAGCCGGGAGGGCACGGAGGTGATCCTCGCCTACAGCGACGCGCCGCTCTGCGGCTTCTACAACAAGGGCCTCTCGCTGACGCCGAACCCGGCCGACCGCACGCCGGTGCAGGAGCACGAGGAGCGGCTGCGGCACGTCTCGTTCAAGGTCAAGTCGCGCTACCTCGAGCACACGCTGTCGCGCGACACGGTGGTCCGCGAGGGGAACTTCCACAAGGCGATGGCGCTGGTGCTCGAGACGGCGTCGGGGGCGCTGCAGGAGGGGCTGGTGGCCGCGCTCGAGGAGCTGGTGCGGCGCCCGGTGTGGAACGCGGGCGAGCTGGCGACCTACTACGAGCTGGTCGGGTACCTCGCGGCGGAGCCGCCCGAGGAGCTCGAGCGGTGGTCCGGGCGCAAGCTGCTGCGGCGGGTAGACGGCGGGGCGGCGAGCCTCGACGAGGTGGAGGAGATGCTCGCGGACGAGGGGGTCGGCTTCGTCTCGGACGCGCGCTCGGGGTGCGCGGAGCACCTGCTGCAGCGGGAGGTGCCGGTGCTGCAGGCGAGCGTGCCGCGGGAGCTCGGGCGGCGCTCCCGGGCGGAGGACTTCGGCGCGGTCGGCGTGCTGATCGAGCGCTACGTGGGGTACCGGCGGAGGCGTGGGGTGCGGGGGCTGCTGCGGCGGGTCGGGCTCGGGCGCGGCGAGCCGGGGCTGGCGACGCCGGAGCAGCTGTACCTGGCGATCGAGGAGCTCCGGCCGGGCGCGGAGGAGCGGGCGCTGCTCTTCGCCGCGGACGAGCTGCTCCGGCGGGTCGGTGAGGTGTACGGTCGGCTCGCGCTGTGCCGGAGCGCGGCGCCGGACCCGCCGCTCTTCGGGGTCGCGCGGGAGATCGCGGCCTTCATGCGTCGGCCGGAGCCGGGCGGTCGCCGCTGGTGGCGCGGGCGCCGACCGCAGGTCGCGGTCGAGCGCGGACACCCGCACTTCGCGGCGATGCTGCGGCTGTGGCCGGTCGACCCGGCGATGGCCGCGTACTGCCTGGCGCGGGCGCTGCTCCTCGACGAGGAGCGCGAGCGCGGCCGGGCGCTGCTGGACGCGGCGCGGGGTGAGGTGGTGCGGTGAGCTCGATCGACGCGGTGATCGCTCAGGCGCGCCGACCGGGGACCTTCGCCGAGCGGCGGCGCTTCTCGGTCGCCAAGACGCAGGCGATCGAGAAGCTGCGGAGCTTCGCGCTCGCGGACCCCTTCGCGTACGTGCTCGAGCTGATCCAGTCGGCGGTCGCCAACGGGGCGGTGTGGATCGACCTCTCGATCGACGCCGAGAGCGTGACCCTGAGCTACGTCGGCGGCGGGATCCCCGGGGCCGCGCTCTCCCGGCTCTTCGACTTCCTCTTCGCCGCCAAGGACCGCGCCGACCTCGGCTACGTCCGCGAGCTCGCGCTCGGGGTCAACGCGCTGCTGCTCTTTCAGCCGGACAAGATCGTCATCGAGTCCGGCGACGGGACGAAGGAGGGGACCACGCGCGTCGAGCTGCACGGCGGCGGGCAGAAGTTCGACGTCGGCCGACCCGACCACGTGCTCAGCGGGACCTTCGTCCGCGCGGAGGGCATGCGCCGGGCGCCGGTGGCGACGAGGATGGGGGTCCCCGGGGGCGGCGACCGCCTGCGCGAGCAGGACCTGATCGAGTCGCGCTGCCTGACCGCGCCGGTGCCGATCGTGCTCAACGGCGAGCCGGTGTTCGGCTACAGCTCGATGCGGGTGCCGCAGCTCTTCGGCTACGCGCGCTCGCTGACGGTCGACGAGGGCGATCTCTACGGGACGCTGGTGCGGCCGATGAAGCGGGCGGAGGTGTCGCTCCTGACCCGCGGGGTG
>CAZMML010000159.1:0-7455 GCA_964567335.1 uncultured Nannocystis sp.
TGCAGCCGTCGACGTGGAAGAGCAGCCCGCGCTCCGCCGCCAGCGCCCCGATCTCCTCGATCGGGTCGATCACCCCGTGGGCGTAGCTCGCCGCCGACGCCGCGATCAGGATCGTGTTCGGCGTGATCGCCCCCCGGATCGCCGCGACGTCCGCCTTGAAGGTGACCGGGTCCACCGGCGTCGACACCGCCCGCACCCCGAGGTAGTGCGCCGCCTTGTGCAGCGCCGCGTGGGCCGTCACCGGCAGCACCATCTCCGGCGCCGTCACCTCCGGCCGGTGCGCCCGCGCCCAGTCGCGCGCCGTCTTGACCGCGAGCATCAGGCTCTCTGTGCCGCCGCTCGTGAAGCTGCCGGCCGCCTCCGGCCCGCCTCCGAGGTGGCCTAGCGCGAAGCCGACGACCTCGTTCTCGAGCCGCACCAGGCTCGGGAACGCCGTCGGGTCGAGGCCGTTGGTGCCGAGGAAGGCCCGGAACGCCTCCGCGGCGATCTCCCCCGCGGCGCGCTCCCCGGGGTCATAGACGTAGGCGAAGGCCGCGCCGCCCTCGGTCGGGAGGTCGCGCGCGCGCATGTCAGCGAGGGCCGCGAGGATCTGCTCGCGCGTGGGGCGGGTCGTCGGATCGGTCTCTTGCGTCATGTCTCAGGGTCCCTGGGTGGTTCGATGAAGCGAAGGAGGAAGGGGAAGCTCGCCAGGGCGATCAGCGCCGGCGCCAGCGACGTGGCGAAGAGCACCCCGCGCAGCGCCGAGTCGGGCTGCGGGACCGCCGCCCCGCCGCGGCTCTCGACGAAGCCGCTCGCCGCGAGCAGCAGCGACACCGTCCACGCGCCGATCGTGAAGCCGCCCTTCTCGCCGACGAACCACAGCGCGGTGAAGACCCCCTCGCGCCGCCGCCCTTGCGCCGCCGCGTCGGCGTCGATCAGCTCCGGCAAGATCGCGAAGGGGAAGAGCTGCAGGCCCGCGAACCCGACCCCGAGCGCCCCGACCTGCACACACACCTCCGGCAGCCCCTTCGGCCCGGCCATCAGGAGCGTCGCCGCCGACACCGCGAAGAGCACCGCCGCGAGCCGGTACCCCGCCAGCTTCCCCAGGCGCCGCGACACCGCCGTCCACAGCGGCATCGCCACGATCGCCGGCCCGACCAGGCACACGAAGAGCAGCGTGAGCAGGCTGTTGTCCCCGCCCAGCACGTAGCGGACGAAGTAGGGCACCGCCGCGAGCACCACCCCCAGCGCCACGCACTGCAGGTGGTACGCCGTCAGCAAGATCCGGAAGGGCCGCTGCGCCAGCGCCGAGCGGAGCTCCGCGCGCACCGCCACCCGCTCGCGCGCGTCCGCGGCGGCCGACTCCCGCGCACCGGCCGCGCCGAAGAAGGGCGCCAGCATCGCCCCGCACGAGACCGCCGCCAGCACGCCCGCCATCACGAGGTAGCCCGGCCGTCCGCCCCCGCCCGCGTCGATCAGCGCCGGCGCGAGCGCCCCGCTCGCCAGCACGCCGACGGTCACGAAGGCCATGCGGAACGCGACCAGCCGGGTGCGCTCGTGGTAGTCGGGCGTCAGCTCGGCCGGCATCGACGCGTAGGGGATCTGAAAGAGCGTGAAGGCCGTGGTCGCGAGCGCGTAGGCGACGAGGACCCACAGGAAGCTCGCCAGCGGCGCCTCGGTCGGCGCGGCGAAGAGGGCCACGAAGCAGGGCGGGAGCGCGAGCGCGCCCGCGAGCAGGAAGGGGCGCCGCCGGCCCCACCGGCCGCGGTGCCTGTCCGACCACGCGCCCACGATCGGATCGCTGACCAGGTCGAGCAGGCGCGGCAGCAGCACCGCCACTCCGGCGAGCCCCGCCGGCACCCCGAGCGTGTCGGTCAGGTAGAAGAGCAGCAGCAGCCCGGGCACCGTGCTGATGATCCCCGAACCGATGGAACCTGCCCCGTAAGCCAGGACGAGGGAGGTTCGCAGCCGCGCAGCGCCCACCGAGGGACCATATCACGGGCTCCGCCAGCGGTGTACGCTCGCCCGACATGCCGCGTGCGTCGCGACCGACCCTCGCCTCGCTCACCCTCGTCGCGCTCGCCGGCGCGTCCGCCCCCGACGACGCGGCCGCCGCCCGCCCGCGGCGCCCCCGCCCCCCCAAGGAGATCCGCCCCGAGCGCCTCGAGTTCGGCGTCCTCCCCGCCATCAACTACGACTCCGACCTCGGCTTCGGCTTCGGCGCCGTCGCCGGCCTCGCCAAGTTCAAGCCCGGCTTTGTCCCCTACCGCTGGCGCCTCGAGCTCCTCGGCTACGCCACCGTCCGCCGCGCCCCCGGCAAGGGCTTCGAATTCCCCTTCCACGACGACTACCTCCTCTTCGACATCCCCGGCCTCGCCGGCGACCGCCTCCGCCTCGGCGGCCGCGTCGGCTTCCGCCGCTTCTCCAACACCGGCTACTACGGCCTGGGCAACGACTCCCGCGCCACCGAGCCCTGGCTCGGCATCGACCCCGACGAGGACCTCGACGCCTACCAGGCCGCGCGCCGCTTCCACCGCTACGACCACATCTACCCCCAGCTCCTCGTCAACGCGCGCATCAAGCTCTGGGACCGCTCCGTCCCCGAGAACCGCCGCCGCATCGAGGCCCTCGTCGGCCTCAACACCTCCTACAACATCATCCGCCCCTACCCCGGCAGCAAGCTCGAGCAGGACATCGCCGCCAGCAAGGAGGACACCCCGGACGGCAAGACCCTCGCCCACCTCCTCCACGGCACCGACCCGAGCCTCCTCCTCGTCATCTCGCTCGGCCTGCTCTTCGACACCCGCAACCACGAGTACACCCCGACCCGCGGCACCTTCACCGAGCTCTCGACGCGCACCTCGCCCGGCGTCCAGGACGGCCTGCGCTACGCCGCGCTCGCCCTCAACTCGGCCTGGTACAAGGCCCTCGTCGGCGACTACCTCTCGATCGCCGCCCGCCAGGTCGTCGACGTGATCGCCGGCGACCCGCCCCTCTACGAGATGACCCGCTTCGGCGCCCTGATCCCCCGCGACGGCCCCGGCGGCGGCTGGTCGCTGCGCGGCGTCCCCCGCCAGCGCTACGCCGGCAAGATCAAGCTGATCACCAACTTCGAGCTGCGCAGCATGTTCTGGCGCTTCAGCGTCCGCAAGAGCCGCTTCCTCGTCGGCGCGATCGCCTTCGTCGACGCCGCCCGGATCTGGGCCGACTTCCGCCGCACCGAGCTCGCGGGCGCAGGCGTCGACGGCGGCACCTTCAAGATCGGCACCGGCGGCGGCCTGCGGATCCGCTGGGGCGAGACCTTCGTCGTCCGCGCGGACGGGGCCTACTCCCCCACCGAGGGCAGCTCGGGCTTCTACGTCGACATCGGCCAGGTGTTCTAGCGCCGACGCCCGCTCGAGGGCACGGGCGCGCATGGACCTCTTCGCTCGCTGGCGCGGGTCAGGGCGAGTTCGAGTAAGGTTGAGCACGTGGTGGCGGGGGGCGACGACATCGGGACCGAGGTCGGGGAGCGGGTCGGGCTCGGGCCCTACACGATCGGCGCCCCGATCGGCGCGGGCGGCATGGGGATCGTGTTCGCCGGCCACGACCCACGCTCGGGGCGCAAGGTGGCTATCAAGCGGATCCACGGGACCGCCGGCGAGGCGCGCTTCCTGCGAGAGATCCGGGCGCTCGCCGGGCTCCGGCACCCCGGCATCGTCGAATACGTCGACCACGGGATCACGCCCGACGGGCACGCGTACCTGGTGATGGAGTGGCTCACCGGCGAGGACCTGCAGGGGCGTCTGCGCCGCGGCCCGCTGACGACAGGCGAGTGCGTCGCGCTGGCGCTGCGCCTCACCGACGCGCTGGCCCTCGCCCACGCCCAGGGCGTCATCCACCGCGACATCAAGCCGAGCAACATCTTCCTGCCCGGCGGCGCCGCGGGCGAGGCCAAGCTCCTCGACTTCGGCGTCGCGCGGGTGGCCGGCGAGGCGCGGGTGGTGACGCACACCGGTGCGCTGGTGGGGACGCTCGGCTTCATGGCCCCCGAGCAGGCCCGCGGCGACCCCGACCTCGACGGTCGCGCCGACCTCTACTCGCTCGGGTGCGTCCTCCACGAGTGCCTCACCGGCGCGCCCCTCTTCACCGGCGAGCACGCGATGGCCGTGCTGGCGAAGATCCTCCTCGCCGACCCACCGCGGGTCCGCAGCCTGCGCCCCGAGGTGCCGGAGGCGCTCGACGACCTGGTCGCCGCGCTGCTCGAGAAGGACCCCGCGGTCCGCCCGCGCGACGCGTCCACGGTGATGGCCCGACTCGCCGCGCTCGGCGAGCCCGAGTCGCCGGGCCGGGGCACCTCCGGGGTGTCCTTGCGCGAGCGGCGGGTGTTCTGCCTGCTGCTGCTGCGGATGCGTCCGTCGGCGATCGATCCCCTCGCCGCCACCCACGCCGAGGAGCCCGCGGCGCTCGGCGAGCTGCGGCGGATCGCGGCGGCGTGGGGCGCCGAGTTCTCGCCGATGCTCGGCGGCTTCGCGCTGGTCAGCGCGCGGCTCGACGCGCCCGCGAGCGACGTGGCGGGCCTGGTCGCCCGCTGCGCCCTCGCCATCCGGCGCCAGCGGCCCGAGATCTCCCAGGTGCTCGTGACCGGCCGCGGCGAGCGCCAGGGCGCCGCCTACGTCGGCGAGGTGATCGACCGGGCGATCGCGCTCGAGCGCCGCGCGCGGCGCGACGGGATCCTCGTCGACGACGCCACCGCCGGTCTGCTCGCGGACCGCTTCGCGCTCACCCGCGCCGAGGGGCTCGCGCTCCTCGGCGAGGAGCGCGAGGCCGCGGGCGTGCGCCTCTTGCTCGGGCGCCCGGCGCCCTTCGTCGGCCGCGTCCGCGAGCTCTCCTGGCTCGTCGGCCTCGTGCGCGAGGCCCTCGAGGAGTCGCGCAGCTGCGCCGCCCTGGTCACCGCCGGGCCCGGCGCAGGCAAGTCGCGCCTGCGGCACGAGCTCGAGCGGACCCTGCGGAGCGAGGGCCTCACGCCCTGCGCGCTCGTCGGACGCGGCGCGCCGATGACCCAGGGCGCCGCCCTCGGGGTGCTGCGACTCGCCGTGCGGCGCGAGCTCGAGATCGCCGAGGACGAGCCGCCCGAGGCCCAGCGCGCCCGCCTGTGCCGGCGCGTCGCCGAGGTCCTGCCCGTCAGCGACGCCCCCCGCGTCGCCGCCTTCCTCGGCGAGCTCTGCGGCCTGGCCTTCGAGCCCTCGCACCACCCCGCGCTGCCGCTCGCGCGCCGCGATCCGATCGTCATGGCCGACGCGACCCGCGTCGCCTGGGTCGACTGGCTGCGCGCCGAGTGCCAGCGTCGCCCGGTGCTCGTGATCCTCGAGGACCTCCACTGGGGCGACGCGGCCAGCGTCGCCTTCGTCGAGGCGGCCCTGCTCGCGCTCGCCGACCTGCCGCTGATCGTCGTCGCGCTCGCCCGCCCCGAGGTCCACGCGCGCTTCCCGGGCCTGTGGTCGGCCTGCCGCCTCACCTCGCTCGAGCTGCCGCCGCTCTCGGCCCGCGCCAGCGAGGCGATCGTCCGTCAGGTCCTCGGGCCCGCGGTCGGCGACGAGGTCGCACGGACCCTGGTCGCCCGCGCCGAGGGCAACCCCTTCTTCCTCGAGGAGCTCCTCCGCGCCGCGGCGCAGGGGACCGGCGGCGACCTCCCGGACTCGGTCCTCGGCATCGTCCAGGCCCGCCTGCAGGCGGTCGACGACGAGGCCCGCCGCCTCCTGCGCGCCGCCAGCGTGTTCGGCGGCGGCTTCTCGGAGGCGGGACTCGCGGCGATCGTCGACACCTCCGAGAGCTCCCTGCGCGCCCGCCTCGCCGCGCTCGTCCACCAGGAGCTCCTCTCTCGCGAGCCCAGCGGCGGCCCCGTCGCCTACCGCTTCCGCCACGCGCTCGTCCGCGACGCCAGCTACGCGATGCTCCCCGAGGACGAGCGGGCCCTGGCCCACCGCCTCGCCGCGCGCTGGCTTTCGGGACAGGCTGGCTCCGAGCCCGTCGCCGTGGCGGAGCACCACCTGCGCGCCGGACAGCCGGCCGAGGCGCTGGCGTGGTTCCGTCGCGCCGCCGAGCAGGCGCTCGAGGGCGGCGATCTCCCCGCCGCCATCGAGCGCGCCGAGCAGGCCATCGCCTGCGGCGCCGAGGGCGAGGCGCTCGCCGAACTCCGCCTGCTGCAGGCCGAGGCCAGGCTGTGGGCGGGCAGCATCGAGGAGGCCGAGCGCGGCGCGCTGCTCGCGGTCGAGGGGCTGCGTCCAGGCGGATCGCGGTGGTACACCGGGATCCAGAAGTCCCTCTACTGCGCGAGCGTCCGCGGCGATCTCGACGCGGTGCTCACCCGGCTCGCCCTCGCCGAGCGCAGCGCGCCCGGACCCGACTCCCGCTGGGGGCCGCTCATGTGCCTGTGCGAGGCCGTCTACGCCGTGCACGTCGTCGGCGACGCGGCCCTGATGCGCTCCCTGATCGAGCGCATCGAGGCGCAAGTCGCAGACGCCGAGCTCCCGCCCGCGCACCTCGGCCACGTCGAGCGCGCCCGCGCGACCGCCTTCCTCCTCGCCGGTCGCCTCGACCTCGCCGGCGCCGCGACCGCGCGCGCGGCCGCGGCGTTCACCGCCGTCGGCGACCTCCGCAACGCCGGCCGGATCGGCGTGGTCGAGGGCCACTGCTTCTTCGTCCTCGGGGCCTTCGCCGCCGCCGAGACCGCCCTGCGTACCACCGGCGCGATCGCCACCCGCCTCGGCGTCGCCCAGACCCTGATCTACAGCCAGAGCACCCTCGGCGAGGTGCTCCTCCAGCTCGGCCGCCGCGCCGAGGCGCGCGAGGCCCTGGACGGGGCGCTCGCGCTGTGCCTCCACCGCAAGGACCCTCGCGCCGAGGGGGCGATCCGCGTCGCCCTCGGCGCGCTCGACCTCGCCGAGGACCGCCTCCCCGAGGCCGAGACCTCCCTCCGCCGCGGCGTCGCCTTGCTCTCAGGACAGCTCCCGCTCGAGACCTGGGGGCTCGCCGCGCTGCTCCGCGTCCACCTCGCCCGCGGCGAGCGCGAGCAGGCGCGCGAGCTCGCCGCGCGCGTCGCTCCCGCGGCGGGCGCCGCCTACAACGAGGCCTTCGTCTGGCTCGCCGTCGTCGAGGGCCTGGACGGCGAGGAGCGCGATCAGACCCGGGCCCTCGACGCCGCGCTGACCCGTCTCCACGAGCAGCTCGAGCGGATCGCCGACCCCGAGCTCCGCGCCGCGCTCCTGGCGATCCCGCAGTGGCGCGCGCTCCTGGAACTCGCCGCGGCGCGAGGCCGTGCGCCCCCTCCACGCGCTTGAGCGCGTCGCGCTGCACCCCATCGAACGAGTCGCCGAAGGAGTCGCCGCAAAGGTGACTTTTACACTGTTAACTGTAAAAATACCTGAGCACAAGCGGCTCTCAACAGGTCGTCCTTCAACCCGCCATTGATGTGAGCGGATTTTACCGCGTTCGGTT
>CAZMML010000160.1:0-7447 GCA_964567335.1 uncultured Nannocystis sp.
GGCGAGGTGTTCGTGAACGGCGAGCCGTACGTGTCGGTCGGGTCGCCGTCGCGCTGACCCTCGCGTGGGGGGTGCTCTTCGCGGTCCAGGCCGGCTACCAGTTCGTGACGACCTCGGCGCGCTTCGAGGCCAAGAGCCTCGTCTACCAGGCCACGCCGCATGTCCCTGTGGACAGGCTGCAAGCGCTGCTGGCGATCGAGCCCGGCACCAACATCCTGTCCGTCGACCCAGCGGCGCTGCAGGCCCGGATCCTCGCGGAGCCGTGGGTGAAGCGCGCCGAGGTCAAGCGCTCGCTGCCCGACACCCTGGTCGTCGAGGTCGAGGAGCACGAGGCGGCGGCGGCGCTGCTGTCCGGGCAGCTCTACCTCGTCGACCGCGCGGGGACCCCCTTCAAGCGCATGGAGGAGGGCGAACGCGGTGACCTGCCGGTGATCACCGGCGTCGATCGCACGCGGCTGGTCGCGGGCGACGCGCGCGCGCAGCAGGCGGTCGAGCGCGGGCTCGCGGCGCTCGCCGCGTATCAGCAGGCGCCGCGGCCGCGGCTCTCGGAGATCCACGTCGACGAGGGCGGCGCCGTCGCGCTCTACACCGCGAAGACCGGGGCGACGCTGCGGCTCGGGCGGGGGGAGCTGGAGGGCAAGCTCGCCCGCTACGACGCGCTGCGCGCCGCGCTCGGCGAGCGCGCGGAGCGGCTCGCGGTGGTTCACCTCGACCTCGAGGCCGCGCCGGGCGCGGCGGAGCGGGTCGTCGCCAGCTTCTTCGACGCGGAGGACGAGGCGGCGGTGCTGGCCCGCGGGGCCGGCGTCGCGGGCGGGGCCGCGGGCGAGGCGGCCGCGGGGAAGGCAGAGAAGGGGAAGGCGGAGAAGGGGAAGGCGGAGAAGGCGGCCAAGCCCGGCGAGGGCGCGAAGGCGAAGAAGAAGACCAAGGGCAAGGCGAAGGCGCACAGCTTCCCCTCGGGGATCCCGCACTACGACTGACGGAGCGAGCGGCCATGGCAGAAGTCGGAGAAGTGATCGTCGGGCTCGATATCGGCACCACCAAGGTCGCCGCGATCATCGGCGAGGTGACGGAGGGAGGGGTCGACATCATCGGCGTCGGGACCTGCCCCTCGGAGGGCCTGCGGCAGGGGGTCGTCGTCAACATCGAGGCGACCACCAACAGCATCGCGCAGGCGATCCAGGAGGCCGAGCAGATGGCCGCCGTCGAGGTCCAGTCGGTCTTCGTCGGCGTCGCCGGCGGCCACATCCGCGGCTTTAGCAGCCTCGGCCAGGTCTCGATGCGCAACCGTGAGGTCTCGGAGGCCGACGTCGCGCGGGTGCTCGAGCAGGCCAAGGCGGTCAACATCCCGCTCGACCGGCAGATCATCCACACGCTGCCGCTCGAGTACATGATCGACGGCCAGGGCCAGATCAAGGACCCGATCGGCATGAGCGGCGTCCGCATGGAGGTCCGCGCCCACGTGATCACCGCCGCGACCACCAGCGTGCAGAACGTGATCAAGTGCTGCAACCGCGCCGGGCTCGACGTCGTCGACGTCGTGCTGCAGCCGCTCGCCAGCGCGGTCAGCGTCCTCCACGAGGACGAGCGCGAGCTCGGCGTGGTCCTCATCGACATCGGCGGCGGCACCACCGACGTGGCGATCTACGCCGAGGGCACCAACGTGTTCACCTCGGTGATCGTCATGGGCGGCCACCGGATCACGCAGGACGTCGCCCACGGCCTGCACACGAGCGTCGCCGAGGCCGAGGCGATCAAGCGCCGGCACGGCTGCGCGCTCGTCAGCATGGTCGAGGGCGAGGCGCTCGTCGAGGTCGCCGGGGTCGGCCCGCGCCCGCCGCGGAGCTTCCCGCGCCGCTTCCTCGCCGAGGTGATCGAGCCGCGCGTCGAGGAGATCCTGCTGATGGCCCAGGAGGAGCTGCAGCAGTCGGGCATGCTCGAGCTCGCGGGCAGCGGGATCGTGATCACCGGCGGGTCGAGCTTGATGGAGGGCATGCCGGAGATCGTCGAGGACATCTTCCAGATGCCGGTCCGGCGCGGCGTCCCCGTGCACGGGGCCTGCTACGGCCGCGGCCAGCCGACCCTCACCGAGGGCGGCTTCGCCGAGGTCGCCCGCGACCCCAAGTTCTCGACCGGCGTCGGCCTCGTGCTCTTCGGCGCGGCGCACCAGCCGACCTCGGCGGCGCTCGAGCCGCAGCCGCACCGCGGCGCGGGCGGCGAGCGCCGCCCGGGGATCGGCCGCCGCTTCGTCAGCTGGATGCGCGAGATGTTCTGAGGCGCGCAGGGCCAGTGCTCGGGGCGACCTCCGCATCGAAGGGGCGCAGGCGGACCGGGCCGAGGCCGAGGCCGCAGCCCCGCGGGCGCGAGCATCAGGGCGCCGCGCGCTAGCCCAGGGCGGCGTCGAGGAAGGCGTTGCGGAAGACGCCGTCCGGGTCGAGCTCGCGGGCGAGGGCGACGAAGTCGTCGGCGCGGGGGTAGAGCTGGCGGACCTCGGCCGGCGTGGTCTGCATCTCCTTGCCCCAGTGCGGTCGCGCGTCCCAGGCGCGCCCGAGCTCGCGGAAGGCCGCGAAGGCGCGCGGGACGTCGGGGCTGTGCGTGCCGTACACCCCGAGCTGGCAGGTGTCGCGGCCGTGGGCCGGGCTCATCCAGGCGTCGTCGCCGCGGACGAAGCGGAGCTCCGAGAGGAAGTCGAGGCGGGCCCCGGTCGCGACGATCAGGTCCCGCAGGGCGCGGAGGGCCTCGCCGGCGCGGAGGGCCGGGAAGGCCAGCTCGGTCTCGCGGTGGCGCGGCGGCACCGGCACGAGGAAGACCTCGTCGCTGCGGCCGGAGCGGACGCCCGCGCGGAAGTGGAGCCGGTCGACGAGGCGGTTGATCGCGGGGATCCGCGAGGGCGCGAGCGCGGCGTAGGCGAGCAGCGCCGGGAAGAGGGTGCGGGTCGCGGTCACGTCCCACGCGTGCCTGGCCCAGGGGCGGCGAGGCCCGAGCGGTACGCGGCGCAGCGCGAACACGGCGACCTCCTCGCAGGGCGGGAGCCACCACACCTTGACGTACTCGTGCGCGGCGGCCAGCGCGTCGAGCGCTTCGGCGCAGGCGTCGAGCGGCAAGCGCGTGCAGGTCTCCTCGAGCGCGTAGGCGGGGTCCGTCGCGAGGGTGACCTCGGTGATCACCCCGAGCGCCCCGAGGTGCACCCGCGCGGCGGCCAGCCGCGGATCGTCGCCGGTGAGGTCGAGGACCTCGCCGCGGCCGTCGACGAGGCGCACGTGGCGGACCAGCGACGAGAGGTTGCCGTGGCGCAGGCTGCTCCCGTGGGTGCCGGTGGCGATCGCCCCGGAGATGCTCTGCTCGGCGATCGACCCGAGGATCGGCAGCGCCAGCCCGCGGCGGGCGAGCGCGGCGTTGATCGCCGCCAGCGTGCAGCCGCCCTGGACCGTGATCGTCCGCGCCTCCCGGTCGACCCGGAGCACCCGGGTCATCGCCTGCAGCTCGACCTGGACGTCGTCGCCGGCGGCGATCGCCGACCACGAGTGCCGCGCCCCGCTGACCCGGAGGCGTCCCCGGCGAGCCCTCACCTCGCGGACGAGGCGGACGACCTCGACCTCCGCGAGCGGGCGAGCCCACCCGCGCGGGCGGCTGCGGACCGTGCGGGCCCAGTTGACGAAGGGCGCGGGCATCGGCCCTTACTGTGACGCGCCTCGGCCCGCAGAGTCAACGCGCCGCCGCCGCGCGCGCGCCAGCCCGAGCAGCAGGAGTCCGAGCAGACCTGTCCTTTCGGGCACGCTTGACGCGCAGGCGCACCCGCCCGAGTCGCCGCCGCCGCCCCAGTTCGGGCCGCTCGAGGCGGGCAGGGTGGTGACGGCCCCGCTCGGGTCGGCGCTCGCGCCGCCGCTCGAGGCCCCGGTGGTCGGTCCGCCCTCGGTCACGCCGCCCGTGCCGCCGGAGCCGCCGGAGCCGCCGGAGCCGGAGCCGGGCTCGCCGGTGGCGCTCGCGGAGGTCCCGCCGCCGCAGGGGGACCAGGGGCCCCAGTTGCAGCCGTCGCAGGTCCGCGACTGCTCGCCCTCCGCGCAGGGCTGCGACTCGACCGCGCCGGCCTGGTCGCACGCGCAGCTCATCGCCGGGGCGATCTTGATCGCGTCGAGCGCGAGCTTGGTGCCGGCGTGCTCGGGGAGCTCGTAGTTGTCGCCGATCCGGATCCACTGGTCGACCTGGCCGGCGTTGAAGTCGAAGCTGCCGAGCCCCAGCCACACGTCGCCGCCCTGCGTCTGGTCGAGGATCACCTTCTCGGCGCCGCCCGCGTGGGCGATCTTGTAGGTCGCGGCGGGGGCGCGGTCGTCGATCGCCGCCGGGATGTGGGCCGAGAGCGTGTAGGCGCCGGCCTGCTCGAAGTTCAGGACGAAGAGCAGGCCCTCCGCGTAGTCCGGCGAGGGGACCGCCAGCGGCGTCCAGTAGGCGTGACCACCGTGGCCCGCCGCGTCGCTGAGGCCGCCGCCGATCGGCGCGGCGCAGGGGCCGTCGTCCTCGAGGATCGCGCCGTCGGGAGGGATCGCCGCGCACTCGTCCGGCGGCGGCGGCGGCGGCGGCTCGACGCCGCCGTTCTTCGACACCAGCAGGTCGCCTTGCTTCAGGCCGCCGTAGCCGTCGATCGGCTCGGGGATCACGGCCCGCCCGCCGTACGAGCCGCCGCTGCCGGTGCCGCCGAAGCCGCTGTCGCGGTGGAGCGCGAAGTGGACGTGCGGGGTCGAGAAGTTCGGGCAGGAGAGGAGCTCGTTGCACGACTGACCGAGCGTGCCGAGCTGCTCGCCCTTGCCGATCTTCTGCCCCTTGGTCACGGTGATGCTGTCGAGGTGGGCGTACATCGTGACGTAGGTGGGGCCGTCGGCGGCGTAGTCGTGCTGGATGTACACCCGCTGACCGTAGGCCGCCCAGCCGGAGCTGCCCCAGCCGGCGGCGAGCACCGTGCCGTCGGCCGCCGCGAGCACCGGCTGGCCCTTGCCGGAGTTCGGGTAGTCCGGGAGCACGAGGTCGAGCGCGTAGTAGTCGTTCGCGCACTGGCCGTCCTGCGCCCGACAGTGCAGCGACGAGCCCGCGTTCGGCCCGTAGCCCGAGAGGACCTTGACCGTCTCGCCCGCCGCGAAGGGCAGGCTCAGGTCGAAGTCCGCGGGCTTGGCGACGGCGCCGTCCGAGTGGCAGTCGGGGTACTGACACGCGTCGGCGGGGCGGGGCAGGGCGAGCAGCGCGGCGGCGACCGAGAGGGCGAGCGTGCGGGCGAGGCGGTCCATCGTGGACGATCCCTAGCACAAGGGGCCGCGGTCTTGAAGCCGTCGCGGGTCGTCGCATATGCAGACGCCGCCGCGTGTTCCAAGGGACATGACCATGCGTTCACCCGCCAACCCGAGTTGGCGTCCTCCGCCCGGAATTGGCGAGGAAGCGCAACGGCTGCGCCCCTTGGCGGCGCGGGCGGCGTCGCTACACCCAAGGGGCATGTCCCACAGAACATCCGCCCCGATCCTCCTCGCCCTGGTCGCCGCGTGCGTCCCGGCCGACGACCCCTCGACCACCGACTCTGAACCCGCCGAGCCCGACGAGACCCCGGAGGCGCCCCCGACGCGCTGCGGCGACGGCCTCGTCCAGGAGGGCGAGGAGTGCGACGACGGCGACCTCGACCCCGAAGACGCGTGCACGAGCGCCTGCCGCGAGGCGCGCTGCGGGGACGGGATCGTGTGGACGGAGGTCGAGGCGTGCGACGACGGCGACCTCGACGACGACGACGCCTGCACCTCGAGCTGCGAGCCCGCGCGCTGCGGGGACGGGATCGTGTGGTCGGGGATGGAGGCGTGCGACGACGGGAACTACGACGAGGAGGACGGGTGCGCGGCGTGTCGCCTCGCCCGCTGCGGCGACGGGATCGTGCGCGCGGGCGTGGAGACCTGCGACGACGGCGAGGACAACGTCCCCGCGGAATGGGCGCAGCTCGGCGACTGCACCACGGCCTGCGCGTACGGCTGCGGCGACGGGGTCGCGAGCGCCTACGAGGCGTGCGACGACGGCGACCGCCGCACCGGCGACGGCTGCTCCGCGTCCTGCGAGGTCGAGCACCCGATCTTCGCCACCCGCGCGGTGTTCTCCGCGGACCTCGGCGGCGTGGCGGCGGCCGACGCCCGCTGTCAGGCGGCGGCCGCGGGCAAGCTCGCGGGCACCTACCGCGCGTGGCTGAGCTCGACCCCCGCGGGCCTCGACGCGCTCGCGCGCTTGCCGGTCGGACGTCCCCTCATCCGCACGGACGGCGCGCTCGTGGTGGCGGCCGCGGAGGATCTGCTCTACCACCCGAACTTCGGGCTGCTCGGGCCGATCGACCGCGACGAGGAGGGCGCCCCGGTCACCGGCTTCGCGTGGACCGGCACCGAGATCGCGGGCGAGGCCTCCGGCCTCGACTGCCTCGGCTGGAGCGCGGCCGACGGTGGACGGCGCGCCACCATCGGGGCGCTCGGCAGCACGACCCTCTCGTGGACCAACGCGACCTGGCTCGCGCCGGCCGAGCAGGCCCGCTGCTCGGCCGACAACCACCTCTATTGCTTCCGCGCCGACCCCTGACGCCGGACCCGCGGAGGCCTGACGTCCTTCACGGCGCGCAGGCGCAGGCGCCGGAGACGCGGAGGCCCGGCCTCCGCGGGGGCGTCACCCCGCGGGCGCCGGGCCTCGCGTGTCGGGTCGCGTGCTCGCTCTCAGTAGCGACGCGGGGGCGGCGGCGCGTACTGGTTGTTGCGCTCGTTGTCCGGGAAGGGGCGCGGGTCGTAGGGCGTCGGGGGCGGCGAGTAGTAGTAGGGGTCGACCGGGACGCCGCGGGCGCGGAGGTTCTCCTTGCTGTCGTAGTACATCGTCACCAGCATGTCCGGGCGGCGCTTGTGCCGACGCTCGAAGGTCACCTCGCGGACCGAGCTGTAGGTCGACTCGCCGTACTGCGTGCCGAGGCGCGGGCTGCGGTCGTAGTCGCGCGACTCCTCGCGGTAGTAGGCGCCGCTGGTGGGGGCGCTCTTGGCGGCGCCGGCGGGGGCGTCGGCGGGGGGCGGGCTGGCCTCGGTCGCGGCGCGGCCGCCGGCCCCGCTGTAGTCGCCGTAGTAGGGGTCGTAGTAGGGGCGCGTGGCGATCGGCGTCGGCTCGCGGTGACGCCGGCGCGGCTGGTACTCCTTGAACACCGCGACGCCGATCACCCCGGTGTGCTGCGGCGTGCCCCAGCGGCTCGAGTAGCTGCTCGACACGTCCGAGAAGCGGAAGGCCGCGACCTGGTCGAGCGACTGGCGGAAGCCCTCGATCACCACCGACCCGAAGGGCTCGATCACGTAGCCGCGCTGCGTCTTGTAGTTGCCGAGCTGGCCGCTGACGACGTCGCGGCCGTCGACCGTGACCACCGTCTCGACGCGCTCGCCCGAGTGGTTCTGGACGCGGATGTTGTAGC
>CAZMML010000161.1:0-7392 GCA_964567335.1 uncultured Nannocystis sp.
CGCCGAACTGCACGTTCACGTAGAACGCCGGTTGCAGCCCCGAGGGGTCGAAGGGGTTGTTCGTCACCGCGACCCCGTTCGCCTCCTCGTCGGCGAAGTTGTGGTGGACCAGCAGCGCCATCCCGATCGACTTGTGGTCGATGCTGTAGTAGCTCCGCTCCTCGAAGGTGCGGAAGAGCCACGCGCTCGCGTAGGTCTCGCGGATCGCGTCGAGCACGTCGTTCCAGTCCGCCGGGTCGCCGCTGTGGGACTCGTAGCACCCGGCGCAGGGGAACCCGTCGAGGTCCTCGCTGTTCGTGCTGGTCCGGAAGCGCATCTTCTGCCCCGGGTAGTCGGCGACCAGCTTGGCCTTGAGGAGCGCCTGGAACGCGGCGTCGACCGGCGCCGTCATCATGTTGGCGCGCATCTCGGCCAGCTTCTGGTCGCGCACCGCCGCGTCGGTCAAGAAGGCGGGGTCGGCGAGGAGCGCGTCGATGTCGACGTAGAAGCCGCCGTCGCGCATGAACTGGTCGTAGAAGTACATCGGCACCGCGAAGGCCTTCTGGATCGGCACGCCCTCGGTGCGGGCGAGGATCGAGTAGTGGGCCGCCTTGCCGCCGAAGGCCAGGACCGCGGTCTTGATCGCGTCGCGGAGCGTCTCGTCGCCGCTCGGCTCGGGCGTCACCTCCTCGATGTCGACCAGGTCCTGCACGTCGAGGTTGAGCGCCGGCAGCACCACCGGGTCGGGCTTGTGCTCCTCCCAGAAGGCCTCGGCCTCGGCCAGCGTGACCTCGCGGACCGACCAGTCGGCGTCGCTGACCGTCAGCTCGACCAGCTTGCCCTCGAGCGCGACCAGCTCGGGGTCCCCGAGCGCCCCGCGCAGCCCCATGTTCGGCGTGCCGCGGTTGGCCGAGAGCACGTTGACGTGCGAGAGCGGCGTCTGGAACTCCTGCGTGATCAGCCCCTGCACCACCGAGATGTCGTTCGGCGCCTGGTCGAGGACCAGGATGTCCTGGTACGAGATCGTGTCGGTCTCGAGCCCCGCGGCGGTCGAGAACTTGAGGCGGCCGACCCCGATCCCGAGCGAGAGCGGCTGGTAGTCGATCTCCGCGTAGAGCTCGTCCGTGGTCATCACCGGGATGTCCTCGGGGAGCTTCGCGGCCTCGACCGCGACCGACTCCGAGGTCGGGTGGAACACCAGCTTGTCGCCGACGTAGGACTTCGCCGCGACCGCGCGGAAGAGCGACTCGATCATCGCCGCGGACGCCGTGTCGTAGGGCGCGATCTCCAGCGCCCACACGTCGGGCCCCTCGTAGTGGGTCAGCGCCCCGAGGTTGAAGCGCCGGTCGGGGCTGTAGTACTCCGTGACGTTGAAGTCCGAGAGCTGCGGGACCAGCGGCAGCTCGTCCCCGGAGAGGTGGGCCGAGACGAATTCGTAGTGGATCGGGTAGAGGACGCTGTCCTGGAAGTAGAGCGCGTCGCCGTCCGCGTGGTCCTGGACGACCTTGGTCGAGCGCGCCCCGGGCAGGTTGGCGTCGAGCGGCACCGACGCGAGCGCCTCGAAGTCCGCGAGGCAGCCGATCCGCTCCGTGAACTCGGCGTCCTCGCCCTCTTCCAGCGCGCAGCCCTCGGGCTCGGGCTCGGTCCCGGGCGCCGCCTCGCAGGCGAGCGCGGCCGCGAGGACCAGGAGGTGGACACGGACGGTGAGCTGCAGCATGACGACCTCAGGGGGTGAGCGCGAAACAATAGAAGCCGCCGTAGCCGCCGCCGGACCCGACCGTGTTGGAGTTCGGGTCGGGCGGACCCATCTCGATCAGGCTCACCCCGGGGGCGCAGCCCGACTCGGTCAGCGCCGACATCCAGTTGGCCGGGCTGATGTCGCCGGGGCCGGGGCCGGGGCCGGGGCCGGGCCCGCCGTAGCGCGGCCACGAGTGACCGACGCGCGGCTTGCCCTCGCTGGCGTCGCCGGTGGCGGCCGTCCAGTCCTTGCAGGTCGCGGTCGCGCTGAAGAGCGCGCCCTGGTCGTTGGTGCCGGTCAGCATGTCGTGGTTGTCGACCGGCTCCATCGTCAGGTCCGGCTGGTGGTTGGGGACGCCGTCCTCGTTGGGGAAGTCGTCCTTGATCGCTGGGTCGATGTTGGTCGGCCGCTCGGTGAAGAGGTCGGCCTTGGTCAGCGCGAAGGTGCGGCCGAGGCGGTCGTACCAGGGGCCCTCGCCGACGCGGTCGATCGCGTTGACCTGCTTGCCGGTGCCGTCGTCGGTCGCGCTGAGGAAGGCCCGCCACTGCTTGGCGCCCGCGCCCGGCATGCTCATCTCGGCGATCGTCGCGCAGATCTTGTCGGCGCCGCGGAGCCCCGCGCCGGGCCCGTCCTCGCCGAAGCGGAGGTCCCCGCCGAAGCCCTGGTCGCTGCCCGAGAGCTCCTGCATCGCGCGCAGGCTCGTGACGAAGAAGCTGAACTTCTCCAGCGGCACCCCGCCGCTGCTGCTGCTGCTCCCCTCGCCGCTCGTGGCGCCGCTGCTCCCGCCGTCCGTCACCGGCTCATCGGTGGTGGAGGACGTGCCGGTCGCGCCGGACGTGCCGGTGACCTCGCCGCTGGAGGAGCTTTCGGTGTTGGCGGGATCGTCGCCGCCCTTGCAGGCGGAGAGGTTCACGAGGCCGAGCGCGAGCGCGGCGGTCAAGGTGCGGGACATGGCGGACTCCTGGATGAGCTACTTGCAGGTGAGGTCAGATTGACAGGTCTGTCCCATCGGACAGTCGGTCGTGTCGGTGCAGGAATTGAGGCCCTCGATCTCGACCGGGCGCTCGATCGACGACACGAGGACGAGGTCGACCCGCCCCTCGTCGATCTCCGCCGAGCCGCGCGACTCGCGGGTGACGATGATCGAGGGGAAGCCGGCGACGCCGAGCCCGAGCAGCTCCGTGACCAGCGACCCGGCGATCTCGAGCGAGCCGCTGTCGGCGCCCTCGCACTCGATCTTGCCCTTGCTCCCGCCGTGGTGGCTGATGTCGAGCTTGACGCTGATCGTCGAGAGGTCCGGGTCGGCCGCGGCCTCCCAGGTGAGCGCGACCGGCTGGCCTTCGACCAGCGCGATCGCGTCGCTCGTCAGGGCGAGCTCCTTGATGCCGCGCGCGCCGAGCGAGAAGGCCGCGAAGACGTCGCCCGCGGCCTCGAGGCAGATCTCGTCGCCCTCCTCGAAGGCCGGGTAGCGGAGCTTGACGCCGACGGGGACCTGGTAGTTGTTGGCGATCGGATCGATCGCAATCGTGTCGCGGCCGTCCTCGGCCACGAGCCCGCTGATCGTCACCGTGCCGACGCTCCCGGCGGTCGGGTAGTCCTGGCAGGTGTCGTCCTCGACGCAGGCGGCGCTGCCGCCGCAGGGCGTGCCGCAGAAGGGCACGCGCGGGGTGTAGATCGTACAGGCCCCCTGCTTGGTGCCCGGCTCCCAGATGATCTGCGCCGGCGACGGGCCGTCCGAGACCTTGCCGACGAGCGTGGTCTTGCCGGGGTCCGGGTCGACGGGCTCCGCCAGCTCGATCCGGAACGAGCCGACCAGCGGCAGGTCGCTGAGGTCGACATCCTCGGTCTGGCCGCAGATCGGCGCGGGCGGCTCCTTGGTCGCGGGGGTGCAAGCGGAGCAGAGGCCGAGCGCCACGAGGAGCGCGGCTCTGGAGGTGCAGGGGTGGTTCATGGCGTCGGGCTCGCAGGTGAGTGTCGTAGGGACTGTGGGGATTACACCCTACCGTAACTGTCCCGTGACAGCGCGACCGCGCCCCGCGCGCCTCCGCGCGCGTGAGCCAGGCGGCGCCCGCGTCGACGCGCCCTCAGATCGTCAGCAGCGAGGAGTCCTCGTCGTACTCCTCCTCGTGGTCGAGGAAGTCCACGGCCTCGTCGTCGGCCGGCGTCGAGAAGGACAGGGAGAGCGGGTCCCCGACCGCCTTCACGCGGAAGACGTTGAGGGCGAAGGTCGCGGGGGTCCCGGGCGCCCCCCGGAGCTGCACCCCGACGTCCCCCGAGGCCCCGAACTCGAGCGAGCCGCCGACCTTGCCGCTGCAGCGGAAGCACTTCACGTCGTCGGCGCTGCCGCGGACCTTGATGCTCGAGTTGCCGGACTCCGAGCCGAAGAAGACCAGATCCTCGCCGGTGAAGAGCTCCCACACCACGAAGTAGCGCAGGTTGGACCAGGCGTCGATCTCCCGCAGCGCGACCGCGACGTTGCGGGGGCTCTGCAGGCGCAGGACGTCGAAGGCGGCGACGGACACGAAGAAGGACGAGCGGCCGTCGAGCTTGATCGAGAGCTCCCCCTTGGCCGCGGCGGCGTCGCCGGCCGCCTCGGCGCCGAGGTTCCAGTCGGTCTCGCTGTGGAATTGGAACTTGTGCGCCTGGTGGCCGCCCGGCTCGACCACGTAGGAGACGCCGAAGTCGGTGGTGATGTTGCCGATCCGGGAGAACACGCCGCCCTGGAAGATCCCGTAGTCGCCGGGGGCGACGGCGACGATCGGCGGCCACACGGCCCGCGAGCGGAGGTCCTTGCGCAGGGCGTTCGAATAGGCGCGGGGGATCGACATCCGCGCCATCATCGCACAACCCGCGGCGTCACTCCCACGCGAGCCGGCTGAGCGAGGCGCGGACGAGCTCGCCCATCGACTCGCAGCCGAGGAAGCGCTCGTCGCGGTGGTGGCGGGCGAGCTCCTGGCGCAGCCGCGCGACGTGCTCCGGCGGCGCGAGCTCGTCGGCGGACATGGTAGCGAGCAGGTCGGCCAGCGCCTCGTGCTCGGCGCGCGCGCGCAGGCGCAGCAGCGCGTGCTCCTCCTCCTGGTACTGGCGGACGGTCTCCGGCGTCATGCAGCGCCGCGCGAGGTCGATGATCGCGTTGTTCTGCGTGTAGTACTTCGGCATGTACACGTTGCAGCGGCCCTCGTAGCTCTGCTGGTCGAAGTCGACCGCGCGGATCCGGACGATCGTCTCGTCGAAGTCGGGGATCAGCGTGACCACGAAGTTGCTCGCGTGCATGTCGCCGAGCAGCCGCGCGAAGCAGCGCTCGTTGAACTTGACGAACTCCTTGGCGAGCCGCACCCCCTCCAGCCGCGAGTCGCCGAGGTGGTCGCGGATGAACTGGTCGCCGGGGATCCCCGGGATGTGCTCCTCCACGAGGGTGTCCTCGCAGACGATGAACTGGATCCGGCTCGGCGAGAGCAGGTCCTCGAGCTCGAGCCCGTAGATCCGCGAGGCGTCGGCCTTCTTGACGTAGAAGTAGTCGAAGTTGTCGTTGAGGGTGTTGAGGATCCGGACCCGGAAGGGCCGCGTGTTGCCGTAGGGGCAGACGTCGACCCGGTCGGTGACCAGGTGCTGCATCACCGAGTCGTCGCTCAGCGCCCGCATCGCCGCGTAGGTGCGGACGAGGTCCGCAGAGAGCTCGCGCCGCTGCGACGAGGGGTAGAGCACCGACTGCCACAACGTGTCGCGCCCGCGCTTGTCGTAGACCGGCGTCGCCTCGTCGAAGCGCGCGAGATCGGCGTACTGGACCGGGAGCTCGGTGAGGCGGCCGTGCCGCCCGAGATAGCCGCGGAGCCCCTCCCCGACGGGGTAGGGCCGCTTCTTGCGCGAGATCAGCGCCACGCGCGGAGCATCGCCGCGCGGGCGCGGGCGCGCAAGCGGCCTTGCGCGCGGGCGGGCCCGCGTGGGAGGGTGCGCGGCGTGCGGCTCCCGACCCTCGCGCTGCTCGGCCTGCTGCACGCGCCAGGGTGCGGCGCCGCGCCGCCGCCCGCGCTCGAGCTCTGGCTCGTCGGCGACGTCCACCTCGGCGCCGGCGACGACGCGGTCCTGGGGCCGCTCGGGGCCGCGATGGCGCCCGCGCTCGGGGTCGTCAACCTCGAGGGGCCGATCGACCCGCGCGCCCCGGCCTCGGGGACGATCCGCGGGCCCGGCGAGCTGCGGCTGCTCAACGGACCGGCGACGCCCGCCGCGCTCGCCGCCGCCGGCGTGGTCGCGGCGGGGATCGCCAACAACCACGCCCTCGACGCGGGACCCGAAGGCCAGGATCGTACGATCCGGTCCCTACAGACAGCCGGCGTGCTCCCCTTCGGCGGCCCGGCGGGGGTGGCGACGCTGGAGCGCGGCGGGCTGCGGGTCGCGCTCGCGGGCTTCGAGGTCGAGCGCGCGGGGCCCGACGCGATCGCCGCCGGCCTCGCGGGCTGGCGCGGCGCCGGCGACGTCCTGGTCGTCAGCCTGCACACCAGCGGCCCGCCCCTCTACCTGCCCGAGCCGCCGCTCCGCGCCGCGGCCGACGCGGCCCTCGCGGCCGGCGCGAGCGTGGTGGTCGCGCACGGGACCCACTCGCTCGCGGGCGCCGAGCGGCGCGGCGCCGCCGTGGTCGCGTGGGGGCTCGGCAACGCGGCCTTCGCCTGCGACTGCACCGACGAGGTCGAGGGGCTCGCGCTGCGCGTGCGCCTCGGCGCCGGCGGGGTCGAGGCCGCGGACCTGGTCCCGATCGACGCCGGCCTCGGCGGCGCCCCCGCGCGCGGCGCCGCCGACCCCGACGCGGTCCTCGACCTGCTCGCGGCGATCGGCGTCGTGGGCCGTCGGGGCGCCGACCGGCTCGAGCTCAGGCTCGAGTGAGCGAGCGCCCGACCGCGGGACCTCTTGAGTTGTCGATTCGCACCCTCCCACGCCCGCCCGGGGCGTCGCCTGCTCATCAGGCTGCGAAGAACCAGCCCTCCTCGACCTTGTGCTCGTAGTCCGTGAGCGGACCGCCGGCGGCCTTCTCGACGCTCGAGATCAGGCGGATGTTCTTGCGGTCGACCGCCGTCAGCTTGGCGTCGCTGTAGCCCTCGTCGGAGCTGTACCAGTCCATGTCGCCGAAGTACTGCTGCAGCAGGGTGGAGCGGAAGGGCCGGCCGCGGCGCGCGTAGATGGTGTTGCGCAGCAGCCGGAGGTCGCGCAGCGAGAGCGTGGCGAGCTGGTTGGCCGCGAGCAGACCGTCGAGCTTGGTGGGGTCGGCGAGCGGCGAGAGGTCCTCGGGCTTCAGCTCCGGCTCGGCCTCCCACCCGCCGAGGCGCACGGCGATCAGCTCGAGCTCGATGTCGTCCTCGGGGGTCGCGTTGCCGGCCTTCTTCTTGGCGAGCAGCGCGTCCCGCGAGGCCTTCAGGTCGGCCTCGGGGATCGCCGACTCGTGACCTACGATCGCGCGGGCGTTCTCGTAGTCGATCGGCGTCAGCTTGGCAATGCCGAGCGCGAGCCACTTGCTGCCGTGGCGGCTGAAGCCGATCTGCGCGCGTGCGTCGGCGCCGCCGCCTTCGAGCGTGACGATCACGCCCTCGCCGAACTTGGCGTGGAAGACGCGCTGGCCGACGCGAAGGCCGTGGCCTGCGGCGCGTTGGGTCGACGGCCCCTTGCCCATTGACACTGCCGGCGCA
>CAZMML010000162.1:0-7386 GCA_964567335.1 uncultured Nannocystis sp.
CCCCTACAAGGTCGTCCTCGTGACAGACGGGACCGACCTCTTCCTCGAGGCCGCGCTGCTGACGATGCAGGATCATGTGCAGCTCACGGGCGTAGGTCCCGCGGAGGCCGCGGGACACCCGGCGATGGCGGGCGCCGACCTCGTGATCTTCGACGTCGCAGACAGTCCGCTCCCGGACCCGCTGCCGAGCGCCGACCTGATCCTCTTCGACCCAGCGCGCGTCCCCGAGGCGAAGGCCCCGGTGCGCGGCGCCGCCGAGCTCGCGCGGCCCTTCCTCACCGAGCAGCTCGCCGGGCACCCGCTGCTCGCCGGCGTGGTGCTCAAGGACGTCAACCTACGCCGCGGCACCCGCCTGGTCGAAGAGCCGGGCGACACAGTGCTGATCCGCAGCCTGGGCGAGCCGATCGCGCTGCTGCGACGGGACCCCGGCGACGACGCTCGCCCGGCGCGCTCGATCCTCGCGTTCGGCTTCGACCCGCGCCAGACCGATCTGCCGCTCCGGACGGCCTTTCCGATCCTGGTCGCCAACGCCGTCACCTTCTTCGAGCAGAGCCGGCCCGGGTTCGTGGCGAGCGTGCCCGTGGGCGCGAGCCGGCCGATCGCCGCCGCGGAGATCGGCGTCGACGCGACCGGGCTGAGCGCCGTCGAGCTTCGCGGGCCGGAGCCGCAGGAGGAGCCGCGCGAGGTGCCGGTCGATCGCGCCGGGGTCTTTCGGATCCGCGCGACCGAGCCCGGCGTCTATCGGATCCGCGCGGTCGACGGGGCGGCCGCAGGCACGGAGGTGCTGCTCGCCGTCAACCAGGCCAGCGCCGCCGCCTCGGACCTCCATGATCGTCTTGGCGAGCTCGCACCCGACGCGAGCGCCGGTGAGCCACCCGCCGCGATCCCCGTGCGCGACGATCCGCTGTGGGCCTTGCTCCTCTTGCTCGCGGTCGTCTTGGTCGCCCTCGAGTGGGCCTCGTACCACCGCCGCGTGACGGTCTAGTCGCGCGGAAGGGTGTTACGCTGGCTCAATGGACCGCGGCGTCGGCGCTGACGGTGACGATGCGCCCTCGGAGGACGAACTCCTCGGGCCCTTCGGTCGCTGGTCTCGCGACGCGCTCGCGGTCATGGACCGAGAGGGGATCGTACGCGCCTTCAATGCGGCGGCGGCCGAGTTCTTCGGGAGCGATGTGAGGCAGGTGGTCGGGCGCCCTCTGCGCGAGCTCTTCGCGGGGATCGCGGGGGCAGACGCCCTCACGAGGCTCGCGGACCTCAGGTGTGGGGGGGTCGAGATCCGCATGCCTGATGGGTCAGGTACGATCCGCCATATCATGACGACGGCCTCCGCGTGGCGCCACCGCGGCCGCGACTACCTGGGCCTGCGCTTCGAGGACCTGACCGAGCGCCGTCGGAGCGAGGAGGAGCTGACCCAGCTGGCGAGCTTCCCCGAGCTCGATCCGAACCCGATCTACGAGCAAGGTCTGGACGGGGAGATCCACTACATGAACCACGTCGCCGAGGCGACGCTGACGGGGGCGCTGCTGGACAAGATGCAGGCGGGCCTCGGGGAGCTGCTGGCGGGGCGCGATCTGTCGCGCGGCGTCCGCCTGGTCCGCGAGGTCGAGCTCGATCAGCAGTGGTTCGAACAGCGGCTCCACTACATCCCGGACTGGCAGACGCTGCGGGTGTACGCGGCCGAGATCACGGAGAGGAAGCTGGCCGAGAAGGCGGCGGCCGAGGCGCGGGACCTGCTCGAGCAGCGAGTCGAGCAGCGGACGCGCGAGCTGGCGCGCGCGAACGAGCAGCTCGAGCGAGAGATCGACGAGCGTCGGCGCGCCGAGCAGATCGCCATCGACGCCAACCGGATCAAGGGCGTCTTCCTCGCCAACATGAGCCACGAGCTGAGGACGCCGCTCAACGCGATCATCGGCTACACGGAGATCCTGCTCGAGGAGGACGCGAGCCCGGACGCCCGCGATGACGTCCAGCGGATCCTCGTGTCGGCCAGGCACCTCCTCGGCCTGATCAACAACATCCTCGACATCTCGAAGATCGAGTCGGGCAAGACCGAGCTCTTTCGCGAGGTCTTCCACGTCGCCGATCTGGTCGCCGATGTCGCCGGCACGGCGCGGGGTCTGATGCCCCCGAACGACAACACGCTCCTGGTCACCTGCGATCCTGACGTCGGCGTCATCGACTCGGACCTCACCAAGCTGCGCCAGGTGCTGCTGAACCTGCTGAGCAACGCCGCCAAGTTCACCCGTCGGGGCGCGATCACCCTCGCGGCGCGGCGCGACGAGGATTGGGTCGAATTCGCGGTCTCGGACACGGGGATCGGGATCCCGGCGGCCGCGCTCGGGCGGCTCTTCAAGCCCTTCGTCCAGGCCGACAGCTCGACGACCCGCCGCTTCGGCGGGACCGGCCTCGGGCTGGCGATCTGCGCGGAGTACTGCCGCCTCCTCGGCGGGTCGATCCACGTCGACAGCACGCCAGGTCGCGGGAGCACCTTCACGGTGCGCCTGCCTTCCACGCGCTGATGCGCCCGCGGCCGCGTTCGGGCCGGACCTAGCGTTGCCGCCTAGATGTGTGATGAGTCAGGAGTTGTAGGACATGTTTCTACGAACACATGATTCATCAGACATGTCATCTAGAGGCGGTGAGGGATGCGATTAGCGGCAATTCTGTGATCCGGATCGCCATCACCTGACACTCATTGGACAGAATGTCGAACCCGCGTTGGTCCCGGATCGTAGTGTGCGCCGCGCTCTTGGGCGCGTGCGGTGATCAGAAGACACCAGCTGCGAACCCGACGAGATCCGTCGAGCGGGCCGCGGCCTCGAGCGAGGCGAGTCCGGCGCGCGTCGCGGCGGCCGATCAGCGTGCGCTCGCGGCCCGCCTCGAGGCAGCCTTCGCCGCGCCGCCCGCGGAGGAGCCCGCGGCGCCGGCCGACGACGGCCTGTCGCAGGAGCAGCGCGACCTCCTGGAGGCCGACTTCGACAAGCTGACGCCGGAGCAGCGGAGGCAGCGGGCCTTCGCGCTACGCGCCAAGCATATGAACGATCCGAACAGCGAGCTCGGCGAGCGTCTCCGCGAGCTCCAGGGGAGGATCGACTCCGGCGAGTACGCCGCAACTTCGATGCAGGTGTGGCGCGGCGCGGCGCCGCCCCGATAGCTCTCGGTGCGCGAAGCAGACAATCAATCAAAATCACGAGGTATTCGAATCATGAACGTCCGCCCCCTTCAGGTTTTCATCGGTGCTGCGCTCCTCACCCCCTCCGTCGCCGCGGCCAAGAACGTGAGCGGCCACGTGACGGTGGACCTCCGTCTCGACATCCAGGCCGTGCGCGAACTGGCTATCCGCGAGCCTTCGATGTGTGCGGGGAGCGCGAGCGTCGACGTCAAGTGGAACAAGGCCGCCAACAAGGTCGAGGTGAAGGGAGACATCGTCGGGCTCCCCTACCGCCCGGACTTCTGTTATGAGTACGATCCTTCGACCGCCTACAATCAGTATCCGGCGTGCGTCGAGGACGGCGTGTGGACGATGTGGGTGGTCGGCGAGGCGATGACCCGCACCTCGGTGTTCTACTACGACGCCGACACGGGCGATCTCATCGGGAACGAGTTCGACCTCGTCGGGGTCCCCGACAACTCGATCGCGGTGGTGCTCCCAGCCGCGCAGATGATCTGCATCACCCCCTTCGAGTCGCACCCGGTGACCCTCAAGGCCAAGCCGAAGTACGTCATGCAGTACGACCACATCCTCGACGGCGAGGGGAACCCCGGCGCCGTGATCTCGGTGCTCCCGGTCAACCTGTTCGAGACCGAGCCGACCCTCGAGATCTATTACACCGACTACCTCGAGGCGGGCCCGCTGCCGCAGTCCGAGGCGATGAACTGGGACCGCGTCCTCGAGAACATCGAGAGCGGGCTCGGCGGGGGCCCCGGCGGGCTCGGCCTCGTCCTCAGCTACGAGCCGCGGGACAAGCCCGACTACCTCCGCGGGCGTGACAACGTCATGATCGGCTGGGGCGGCGGCTACCCGCAGACGATCATGCCGACCCCGGATCCGCCCACGGACTGCGGCACGTATCAGCTCGACGGCTCGGACCTGCTGCAGAATTGAGGCGAGGGGCGATAGAGCGCGGGCGGCGGGCTTGACGGGGCGCGCCGCTCTCGTCGATCCTCCCAGCTGCGCCGCCGATGACCGCCCTCCCCTTCACGATCGTGCGTGAGCCGCGGGGCCGGATCCGTGTCGACCTCCGGGGCGCCTTCGACGAGGCCTCGGAGGTCGAGTTCGTCCGCGCGGTCGAGGGGGCGCTCGCCCGGGAGCCCGGGCACGTCCTGATCGAGCTGAGCCACCTCGGGGGCTTCGACGTCCGCCTGCGCAACGTGCTCCTCGCGGCGCAGCGCTCGATCAGCGCGCGGGGCCGTCGGACGGTGTACCTCGCCGATCGCCCCCGCCTGCGGGGCATGGCGCTGTGGGTCGTCCACATCGCCGAGGATAACCGCGCGAAGGTCGTCGGCAACGCCGCCGCCGCCGAGGAGTGGCTCAGCGGAGACAGCGAGCGCGTCGAGCACGCGGCGCAGCGCACCGAGACCGCCCTGGCCAGGATCTGGGCCCGGAGAAAGGCGGTGGGCACGTGACTCGCGACCGCAAGCTTTCGCTCTACGAGCGCTCCGTGATCGGCTTCGTGGACGCGATGACGCGGCTGGCCTACGGGTACCGGACCCCGCTCGCGGAGGAGGCGGTCCGCTCGATGGGGGTGGGCGGGTACTTCCGCTGGGCCAAGGGGATCGCCCGGACGCTCGACGCGCTGACCCGCAAGTACGGCGCCGTCGAGGCGCAGTTCGTGATCGGCTTCGCGGGCCTATGGATCGGCTGCGGCTTTTGCGGGGTCGGCCACATCCTGGCCGGCAACCTGCTGCTCTTCCGCGACCACGGCGTGCTCTCGCCGCTCAACAACGCCGTCCTCCGAGACCTCTACGAGACCCGCGACGAGGAGGCGCTGGACAAGATCCGCGCGCTGCTCGCGGACCCCCGCTACGAGCGCGTTCGCGGGCTGATCGAGCGGCAGTACGCGCTCCGCGGCGGCTCTCCCACCAACTCGAGCGAGGACGACGACTACATGCTCGCCGCGCTGGCCGCGTGGGACTGGATGACCGAGTGCTCGATCGCCAACGGCCTGGACGTGCCGCCGGAGCAGGTCCCGCCGCTCGACACGATCGCGCGCGATCGCAAGCTCCGCGCCCGCTACGAGGAGGCCCGCCGCTCGGGCTGAGCTCAGGTCTCGACGCCGGCGAGCTTCTTGCCCCAGTCGGTGTCGCGGGCGAATCGGAGCTGGTTGAGGAAGAACTCGTCCACCCGCGGCGCCTCGATCTGCCCCGGGGCGAGCGCCTCGCGGGCCCGGGTCGTGTCGAAGTAGAGCCGCAGCGAGAGGTAGGGCGTGTACACGCGACCGGTCGTCAGGATCCGGCGTAGGCGGCCGAAGGTCAGGCGGTCGACCAGCGGGCGCGCGCGCACGAACCACTTCGGCTCGACGAAGATCGGCGGCTTGCAGCGGAAGAACTCGGTGGCGACCGCGCCGAGGTGGCCGAGGGTCGCGGCGCGCTCGGGGCCGGCGCAGAGGTGGAAGGCCTGTCCAGACGGACCTGGCTGCTTGCGCAGGTAGCAGACGGCGCGCACGACGAAGTCCGAGGGCACCACGTCCATGATCGCGTCCGGCCGGCCCGGGACCCAGCGGAAGCCGCGGGTGAAGATCTTGAGCGGCCAGTACAGGACCTTGAAGCTCGAGGTGCGGCCCGTGCGGGAGTCGCCGACGATGATGCTCGGCCGGTAGATCGTCGCCCGCTGCTCCTCGGCCCGCGACCGGACCAGCGCCTCGGCCTCGTTCTTGGTCTGCTCGTAGGAGTTGCGGAAGCTCTGGCCGACGTCGAGCTCCGACTCGAGCGCGACGCCGGTGCGGTCGCCCGCGACGTAGGCGGTGCCGACGTAGTCGAAGGCGCACCCGGCGGCGCGTGCGAGGTCCAGCATCCGCCGCGTCCCCTCGACGTTGATCGCCCGCGCCTGCTCGACCGGCAGCGCGAAGCTGACGGAGGCTGCGCCGTGGATCACGCCGGCGGTGCGCGCGACGAGGCGCTCGTAGGCGCCAGCATCCAGGCCGACGCGCTCGTGCTCGAGGTCGGCGCGGAGGATCTCGACGCGGGCCTGTGCGGCCGCGAGCGCGTCGCCGCTGAGGCGGTCGGCGAGCACCGCGAGCCCGCGCCGCTGGGCGTCTGCGTCGTCGCGGCCGCGGATCAGGAGCGCGAGGCGCGTCGTCGGCTCTTCCTGGAGGAGGTGGTGCACGAGCTCGCGGCCGAGGAAGCCGGTCGCGCCGGTGAGGACGAGGACTGGGTCCGACATCGCGCGCACGATCGCCCGCGCGGGCGCGCGCGGTCAAGCGCGAAGCGAGGCCCACGCGTGTCACTTCAGACATGTCGCGAGGTCCATGCGGTATCGAGCTCGAGCCCGCCGGGGCGCGCCGGTCGCGCCGGTCGCGCATCTGGCATACTTCGGGAGGAGTGTGACGGATGATCTCTCCGAGCCGCGCCGGATCCTTCGCCAGGCCCTCGGCGATCGCTCCGAGGCGCTCGCCGCGCTGGACCGCATCGAGGCCGCGTTGGCCGCCGCGCAGCGAGACCGGACGCTTCGGCTCGCGGACCTCGGCCACGAGCTCCGCACGCCGCTGGGAGTGATCCTCGGCTATTGCCAGCTGCTCCGGCAGGACCGGAGGTTGCCGGGGGAGTCGCGGGCCCACGCGGAGGTGATCCAGCGCAGCGGGGAGCAGCTCCTCACGCTGGTCGACGAGCTCACCTGCGCCGAGGCGCCGAGCGGGGCGTCCGTGTGCGACCTGCACCGGCTGGTCGACGAGCTCGCCGACATGCTCTGCCTCCGCGCCGTGGGGGCTGGGGTGGCGCTGCGCTTCGAGCGAGGCGCGGGCCTCCCGCGGCTGATCCAGGTCGAACTCTCGCGCCTGCGCTCCGTGCTGCTCCTTCTGATCGGCAACGTCATCGCGGCCGCCGGAGATGACGTCGTCGTGGTCCGGGTCGAGATCGAGGCCGAGGCGACCGCCGACGTCGGCGTCCTCCGCTGCCGGATCTCCGCGCCCAAGCTCCGCGGCGAGGGCCTCGAGCTGCGTGACTTTGTCCGCACCGAGGCCGGGCTGAGCCCGGCGGGCCCCGACCTGGTCGCCGCGCAGGTCGAGCCGCTCGGCGGCCGGGTGCGGGTCGTCGACGGGGAGCTCACGCTCGAGTCCTACGGCCTGTCGATGCCGATCACCGAGCTCTCGCAGGCCGAGCGCCGCGCCACCATCCTCGCCGCCGAGCTCCGACGACGCTGGTACCCCGGCACGCTCGTGTTCATCGACG
>CAZMML010000163.1:0-7379 GCA_964567335.1 uncultured Nannocystis sp.
ACCGACGCGCAGGGGGTCGTCCACGTCACCCCCGCGGGCGCCGCCGCCGCCGCGCGCGCGACGGCCGATCTCCCCGGCAGCGGCGGCGAGGGCGAGCCGCGCACGGCGGCCCGCGAGGCCGGCGCCCCCACCCGCGACCCGGAGGTCGAGGTCGCCGAGGCCCTCGCCGACGAGCGCGGCCGCCGCTACGAGGCCCACATCCGCGGCGCCGCGCGGCTCTACCAGCTCCCGGAGGCGCTGCTGAGGGCTGTGATCCACACCGAGAGCAACTACCACCCCGGCGCCCTCAGCGGGGCCGGGGCGATGGGTCTGACCCAATTGATGCCCTCGACGGCCCGCTTCCTCGGCGTCCCCAAGCCCTTCGAACCGCGCCAGAGCATCTACGGCGGGGCCAAGTTCCTGCGCCTGCTCGCCAACCGCTTCGGCGGCGACATGGTCCTCGTCCTCGCCGGCTACTTCTCCGGCGCGGGCGCGGTGCAGAAGTACGGCGGGGTCCCGCCGCACCCGGGCGTCCGGGCCTACGTCAAGGCCGTCCTGCGCCGGTTCTACGCCTACGAGCGCCACCTCCAGCGGGCCGAGGCTGCAGGGCCCGAGCCGGCCCGGGCGATCGCCGGACCGTGAAGCCGACGTCGCAGGCCGCCCCGCGCCCCGGCTTGGACCCGGCCCTCCCTTCGGGGTAGGCTCCCGCCGCCCCGTGAAGAAGTACGAGCGCTTCCGCCGCGAGGTCCTCAACCTCCCGAACATGATCACGATCGGCCGGATCTTCTTGATCCCGCCGGTGCTGATGCTCATCGACAAGACCGACCCATGGAGCTGCGCCTACGCGATGCTGCTCTTCATGCTCGCGTCGGTGCTCGACCTCCTCGACGGCTGGCTCGCCCGCCGCGCGGGGCTCGTCACGGTGTTCGGGAAATTCGTCGACCCGCTCGCCGACAAGATCATGGTCTCGGCGGTCCTGATCTACCTCGTCGCCGACGACCGCCTCCCGGCCTGGCTGGTCGTGCTCCTGCTGACCCGCGAGTTCTACATCAACGGCCTGCGCTCGCTCGCCAGCTCGGAGAACATCGTCATCGCCGCCAGCCAGGGCGGCAAGGCCAAGACCGCGCTGCAAATGACCGGGATCTGCTTCGTCCTGCTCCACTTCCGCTACCGGTTGCCCTTCTTCGAGGAGATGCTCGACTTCGGCCACGTCGGCGTGATGCTCCTCGGGATCTCGGTCCTCATCTCCCTCGTCAGCGCCGTCGACTACACCGTCAGCTTCCGCGCGGCGCTCGCGGCCAGCAAGAGCGGCGAGTGACTCGAGCCGGCGCGATCGCGGCGCTCGCGGCCGCAGATCCGGGGCGCTGCTTCGCCTGGCTCGACGGCGGCGAGCGCAGCCTGGTCGCCCTCGACCCCGACCTCGAGATCGTCGCCGACGACCTCGCGCCCCTCGCCGTGGTCGAGGACCTGTGGCGCCGCGAGCCCGAGCGGGTGTGGATCGGCTGGTTGACCTACGAGCTCGGCGCCCGCGCCCTGCTCGGCCGTCCGCCGGCCCCGGAGCCCCTCCCCGGCCTGGTGCTGCGCCGCTACCCGGCCGCGCTCGAGCTCGGCGCGCAGACGCTGCGCCTCGGCGATCCAGAGCGCGCGGCGCAGCTCGAGGCGCGCCTCGCCGGGCTCTCCGAGCTGCACCCCGCCGGCTGGCCGCTCGGCCCGCTGCGCGCCTGGTGGACGCCGGAGCACTACAAGGCCCGCGTGAACGAGGCGCTGGGCTTCATCGCCGCCGGCGACACCTACCAGATCAACCTGACGCAGGCCTTCGCCGCCGAGTGGAGCGCGGCGTGGCGCGAGCGCCCGCTCGCCGCCCGCGCGGCCGGCGTCTACGCGGCGCTCCGCGCCCGCGCCCCCGCGACGATGGGCGCCCTCCTGGCGGTCGAACCCGGGGCGCCCTGCCCGCGCTGGATCGTCTCCAATTCCCCCGAGACCCTGCTCCGCGTCGAGCTCGGGGCGGGCCGCGGCGGCGCCGACCTCGCCCGCTCGTGGCCGATCAAGGGCACGCGCCCGCGCGGCGCCGACCCGCGGCGCGACGACGAGGCCCGACGCGAGCTGCTGCAGAGCGACAAGGATCTCGCCGAGCACGTGATGATCGTCGACCTGGTCCGCAACGACCTCGGCCGCCTGGCGATCCCCGGCACCGTCGAGGCCCCGCGCCGCCCGGAGCTGATGACGCTGCCGACCGTCCACCACCTCGTGTCGGAGGTCCGCTGCTCGCTCCGGCCCGGGTGGTCGCTCCACGAGCTGATCGCGGCGATGCTGCCCGGCGGCAGCGTCACCGGCGCGCCGAAGCGACGCTCGGTCGAGCTGATCGAACACCTCGAGGGCCGCTCGCGCGGCCTCTACTGCGGGGCGATCGTCGCCCTGACCCCCGGCGAGATCCGCTGCAGCATCCCGATCCGCACCGGCCTGCTCGACGCAGGGGGCCTCGCGCTGCAGAGCGGCGGCGCGATCGTGATCGACAGCGACCCCGAGGCCGAGCTGCGCGAGTGCTGGACCAAGGTCCGGGCCTTCCTCCCCGACGCCGACGCCGCCCTCAGGAGCCCGACGTCGGCGCCTGCTGCGGCTGCGCGTGCAGCAGCAGATAGGGGATGAGCAGCGCGACCCCGATCACCAGCGCGACGTCGGCGATGTTGAAGTTCGGCCAGGGCGGCCGCCCCTCCCAGTAGTAGATCTGGATGAAGTCGATCACGCCGTAGCGCTGGCCGCCGAGGTTCATGGTCCGGACCAGACGATCGTGGAGGTTGCCGAGCGCGCCGCCGATGATGCTGCCGATCGCCACGAAGCCGTAGAGGCGCTCCGGCGGCAGCTTGCGGACGAGGAGGGCCATATAGAGGACGGTCGCCACGGTGATGCCGATGAAGAGCGGGCGCGAGAAGTCGTAGCCCCGCAAGAACCCGAAGGCCGAGCCGGTGTTGAAGCTGAAGTCGAGGTAGAACCACCCCTCGATCACCGTGACCTTCTGACCACGGCGCAGGTTGTGCCACGCCCAACTCTTGGTCCACAGGTCGAGCGCGAGGAAGAGCGCGGCGGTGAGGGTCGTGGCGAGGATCGGGCGGAGCCGCGGGGACCGGGTCGAGGGCGAGGCGCTCATCGGACGCGAGGAGCATACCCGCCCGGGCCGCTCCGCGCAGCCGCGGCGCGACCGAGCACCTTGACAGCCCCGCCGCGGCCGCCGACGCTCTCCTCGCCATGGACGAGCTCCGCGAGGGCCCCCTCGACCGCAACCTCCACCTCCCGCTGGCCCGCCGGCTGCAGCAGCTCGCGGGGGAGCGCGCCTCGTTCGGCCTGGCCAGCGTGGTGCTCGGGCTCTCGAGCGCGCTGGCGATCCTCCGCGCCGAAGCGACGAGCCACTGGCTGCTCACCGCCTGGCTGCTGCTCGCGGCGACGGTCGCGGCGCGCGGCCGACGACCCCGCGACCCGACGGCCCACGACCTCGACCTGCTGCTCTTCCTGCTCGCCTGGGGGGCGCTCTCCTGCCGCGTCGCCGCCGTGGACCTGGCGCTCCTGCCGCTCGCCGCCATGACCCTGGCGAGCGCCCTCCTCCACGCGCGGCTCCACGGGAGCGCGTGCCGGCGCCTCGAGGAGCCCGGCCCGCCGACGCCCGAGCTGCGCCACCGGCTCTTTGGCGGCTCGATCCACATGGCGGGGTACCTCTCGCCGGGCACGCACCTCGGGATCCTCTACGCGGCCCTGCTCGTGGCCGCGTTCGACGTTCGCACGGCCTTCGGGGCCGCCGTCATCCTGATAGCGATCGCCCTCAACCTGTGGGCGCTCTTCGTCGCGTCCGCGCTGCGCCGCGCCGACGCCCTCGCCCGCCGCCTCGCGAACCCGACCTAGGGCCTCGCAGTTCGCCACGTCGAGTGGGGCGGCCGGGCTCTCGAGGGCGGCCGACGAAGGAGGCCAACCGCTAGGGGGCGTACTTGCGGAGCCACACGGTGGCGAACTGGCCGACCACGTACTCCTCGCCGGCGACGTAGATGTGCCCGTCCGGGGCGATCGCCACCGCGCGGCCGATGTCGTTGCCGGCCGCGTCCCCGTCGAAGATCTGCGTCCACAGCTCGGTGTCCGCGACGTCGTACTTGCGGACCCACACGCGGGCGAAGTCGTTGGCCGTGTACTCCTCGCCGACCGCGACGATCTCGCCGGTCGGACCCCACGCGACGCCGTGGCCGATGTCGTTGTCGCCCCCGTCGCTGTCCTGGATCTGCGACCAGATCATGGTGCCCGCCTCATCCCACTTCGAGACGTGGATCGCCGCCAGACCGGCGACCTCGTAGACCTCGCCGGCGACCGCGATCGTGCCGTCGTCGGCGACCGCCACGCCGCGGGCGCGATCGTTGCCCAGCATGTGATCGAGATCCTTGGACCAGAGGATCATGCCGTCGGGGTCGTAGCGACGGAGCCAGAGGTTGGCGAGGCCGACAGGGACGTAGATGTCGCCGGCGACCACGATGTCGCCGTTCGGCGCGATCGCCACCGCGCGGCCGGTGTCCTCGCCCGACTTGTGATCGTAGACGTCGGTCCAGAGCTCCGTACCGTCGGGGTCGAGGCGGCGCGTCCACGCGTTGTGGAGGCCGATCAACTTGTACTCCTCGCCGGTGACGACGATGTCCCCGCCGGGATCGACCGCGACGCCGAAGGCGCGGTCGCCGAGGTTGCCGGGGCCGTTGTAGACGGTCATCCACTTCGGCTGCATGCCGGCGTCGATCCGCGCGATCCAGATGTTGGCGCCCTGGAGGTCCTCGTAGGTCTCGCCGACGATCACGAGGTCGTCGCCCTCGGCGACCGCCACCGCGTGGGCGATGTCGTCGCCGTTGTCGGGGCCCTTCCAGGTGTAGGTCCACAGCACGTCGCCGTCGGGCGTGTACTTGCGCGCCCAGATGTTGGCGTTCTGGCCGACGACGAACTCCTCGCCGACGATCACCACGTTGCCGCTGCCGTCGACCGCGACCCCGCGCGCCCGGGCGTTGCCCGCGTCCTCGCCCGCGTAGCCGACCGTCCACACCTCGGACCCAGAGATCACGCAGTCGACGTTGCAGCCGTCGCCGTCGACGGCGTTGCCGTCGTCGCAGGCCTCGGGGCCGTTGATCGCCGCGTCGCCGCAGCGGGGCGCGAGCGCGGCGCAGCCCGGCTCGCAGCCGCCGTAGGCGCCGTCGTTGACGCCGTCGTCGCAGGCCTCGTCGCCCTCGACCACCCCGTCCCCGCAGACCGCGTCGGGGCACTCGCAGGGCCCGAAGCCCGAGCCCGAGGGGTCGCACATCTGCTCGCCCATCACCGAGCCCTCGCAGGCGCAGGGAACGACCTGTCCCGGCGTACAGATCATTCCGCCCGACTGCGAGCCGCCCTCGGTCGGCTGCTCAGTTGCGCTCGCGAGGGTGGCGTCGCCGGTCGACGACGAGGCGCCCGACGAGCCCGAGCTCGACCCCGAAGAGCCGCTCTCGCTCGCGCTCGCGCTCGCGCTGGTGTTGACGGAGTCGCCGCAGGCGGCGGCGAGGAGGAGGACGAGGGCGGGCTTGCGTGCGCGCATGCGCGGCGACACTACCACGCCGCGCGCTCGCGCTCAGGGGTTCGCAGGCGCGGACCCGAGCTCGAGCGGGCGGGCCCGCCCGACGGCCTGGTCGGGGCCCGCGAGCTCGTCGTAGGCGGCCGGGTTCGCCGCCTTCAGCGCGCCGCCCGGGTTCTTGGCGTCACCGATGAGCTCGACGATCCCGCGGACCGACCCGTAGTAGTTGCTGTGGTTGTGGTCCTCGTCGTTGATGCAGCGGCGAACCAGCGAGCGGGAGATCGCCGGCAGGTGCAGCATCTTGAGCGCCATCTCCCACAGGCCGTCGATGAAGTTCTGATCGCTGGGGAACTCGAGCACCCCGGCGAGGACGAGCAAGAGCCCGGCGCGCTGCCCGAGCGGGGTGTCGAGCGGCGCGCTGTCGCCGAGGTAGCCGAGGTCGATCGCCCGCCACCACGCCTCCGCGGCGACCAGCAGGCGCTTGAGCTCCTGCGCCGCGTGGCTCAGGTGGCTGTGGAAGAGCACCTCGGCCGAGAGCGCGTCGGTCTTCGCGTCGCGGAGGTAGCGGACCACGACCGGGGCGCGCCCGAGGTCGACGTGCGGCCCCTTGCCGGCGGGGACGTCGCGCGGCGGGACGCGCTGGTCGAAGAAGCCGCCGGCGCGGAAGGTGTAGAGCACCTCGGCCTGGCCGGGCAGGCCGTTCCACAGCTCCGAGTACTGGGTGACGCGGTTCATGCTGCCGGCGGCCCAGCCCAGGCCGCGCGCCGCGTCGCCGCTGATCTGCGAGGGCGCGACGCCGGGGTCCTTCGGGGTCGCCGAGTCGCGCACCCCCTCCGCGATCTGGACCAGGCGGAAGTCGAGGAAGCCGTCGTAGTAGTCGGCCTTGCCGTCGCGGTTGATGTCCTGGTAGCGAGCGACGACCAGCGGGTGGGCGGGGCCGATGAACTGCACGAAGCCGGGCGTCCGGCTCTGCCGGTGGTACCACTGGGCCTTGCGGATCCGGCCGTCGATCGCCTCGAAGTCCTCCTCCTCGGACATCCCGCGCAGGATCGCCACGAAGCAGTCGACGCCCTCCGAGGCGACGACCTTGTCGCCCTCGCCGTTGCGGAAGAAGGTCGAGTCCCACGAGGAGAAGATGTCGGCCTCGGGGAACATCGCCGAGATCGCGAAGCGGGTGGTCAGCCCGGCGCACTGGCAGTTCATCATCAGCTTGTAGCCGGCCTGACGGACCTCGATCAGGCTCGCCTTCATGTCGTACGCGCCGAGGTTGGCGTGGCGGCTGACCAGCAGGCCGTGGAAGTAGACCTGGCTCATCTCCCAGTTCTCGTCGCGCGAGGACGCCGAGCGGGCGAAGATCTGGATCGGCTCGCCCGCCTTGGTGCGGAAGGGCGCCTCCAGCACCGTGTAGCCGTCGCCCCACATCCCCGGCGGGGTCGGGGCCCCCTCCGGCGCGTCGACCTTCTTGAAGCCGTGCTGCGTCTGCAGCAGCTCGACCTCGCCTCCGAAGAACTCGTAGGCCGAGGCGAGCGCGAAGCGCCAGGGCCCCCGGAGCTCGGCGTAGGGCGGGGCCTGCCGCCGCTGCCCGCGCACGAGCCCCTGCGCCCGCTTCTGCTCCGCGGGCGAGAGCGCCGGGCCGCGCATCGAGAGCAGCGACCCCGACCAGCCCGTCACAGGTGTGGAGCTGGCTGGGGAAGGGCTCTTTCCGGCGATCACGATCACGCCCGACCCCTATGATCTCGGCGAGCACCTCACCGGCTGCGGCGCGTTCGGCGGGGAGCTGACGATCACCAACACGGGCGAGGGCATCGGCACCGTGAGCCAGCTCACGATGCTCGGGGGCTCC
>CAZMML010000164.1:0-4761 GCA_964567335.1 uncultured Nannocystis sp.
ACGAGGCGCAGAACACCACGCCGGAGCAGATGAAGATGTTCCTGACCCGCATCGGCGCGGGCACCCGGGCGGTGGTCACCGGCGACCCGACCCAGAACGACCTCCCGCTCGGCAAGCGCAGCGGCCTGCAGCACGCGCTCCGGGTGCTCCGAGGGGTCGACGGCATCGCGGTGTGCAGCTTCTCGCACGCCGACGTGATGCGCCACCAGCTCGTGCAGCGGATCATCCTCGCCTACGATCGGGAGGACCACCGCCGTCGCCAGCTCACCCGCCCCCCGGCCGCGGGCCGCGGTGAGGCGCCGGCGGCGGGCGAGGGGACCGACGACGACGAGCCGGCGGGCGAGCCCGAGGGTGAGGGCGCTAGCCCCGAGGGACGGGCCCGGATCGTGCGGATGAAGGGCTCACACTGAAGGCCCCCGACGGGGAGCGAGGCAGTCACGGGGCAGTCACGGGGCAGGAGCGAGGGCAGGAGCGAGGGCAGGAGCGAGGGCAGGGAGCTAGGCTGCAGCTCACGGCCCTTGCGTGCCTTTTTTGTGGATCCCCGCGCGGGCGTTCCGGTAGGGTCCTGTGGTGCGCTCGCTGATCTATCCCCTCGGTCTCGCCCTCACCCTCGGCCTCGCCTGTAACCCGGAGGACGGCGGGCCCGCCGACACCGAACAGGGGGGGAGCAGCGGGTCCACGGGCGGCAGCTCCTCCGGCGGCGGCGAGCCGACCACGACGAGCGGCGGGCAGGACACCAGCGGCAGCGGCGGCGAGAGCGCGACGATGGGCTCGACCTCGCAGGGACCGGGGACCTCGACGAGCGGCGATCCGGGGACGAGCACCGGCGACGGGACCACCGGCGACGGGACCACCGGCGACGGGACCACCGGCGGCGACCCGGGGACGATCGAGTGCCTGCTCGAGCCCTTCGTCAACGACAACGTGATCATGCTCGACTACGCGCAGTACGACCCGGTGATCGGGTCGCACTGCAAGGGCACCAACCACCAGGACATCACCGACATCGAGCGCGTGGTCTTCCTCGGCGACTCGGTCACGGTCGGGACGCCGCCGACGCCGGCGAACCAGGAGTACCGCGCGCGCCTCGCCGACGCGCTCGTCGACCGCTTCGGCCTCATGCCGCCGAACGGGCTCTGGGACCAGTACAACCCGATCGACGGCAAGGCGGTGGTCAAGGACTCGGGCGACTTCAGCTCGTGCGCGGAGTGGGGCGCGCGGACAGACGACTTCATCGAGGACGGGACCCAGGTCGCCGACTGTTTCCCGCCGGACCTCTTCGACAAGCGGACCCTCGTGATCACGACGATGGGCGGCAACGACATCGCCGCGATCGCGAAGGACGGCGCCAACGGCAAGCCCTACGACCAGGTGATGGTCGACGCCGAGAACGCCGTCGCGCGCATGCGCGAGATGGCACACTGGCTGATCGACGACCCCAACAAGTTCCCCAACGGGGTCTTCCTGGTGTTCGCCAACGTCTACGAGTTCACCGACGGCACCGCGGACGTGACCTCCTGCCCGGCGGCGGGGCTCGGCGGCTTCGACAAGCCCTGGGCCGAGCCGCAGAAGCTCGCCGACCTGATGCTGTGGTTCAACGAGCAGTACATGGACATCGCGGTCGAGACCGGCACCGACATGATCTTCATGCTCGAGAACTTCTGCGGCCACGGCTTCAAGGCCGACGACCCGACCGCGCCCTGCTACCGCGGCCCCGGCCAGGAGACCTACTTCGACCTCACGTGCATCCACCCGACGCCCAAGGGCCACGAGGTGATCACGGACATGTTCACGGCGGTCGTCGACGAATAACGCGCCGCGCGTGGGCGCGCGTGGGGCGCGTTCGCCCTGCGGCCGCGTCCCGAGCGTATCCTCGCGCGTCCGGCAGGGCGCCCGCAGGGGGCCGCGGCGGGCCTCTGGGAGGCCTCGCTTGCCTTGCGATCCGCGCGCGGCTATCCGTCGTCTGACCGGCAGGTAGCCCACGATGACCGCAGTTCCGCGCCTGATCCCCCCTTATTCACCCAGCGCCTCGATCCCCGACGCCGAGCGGATCCTCGAGGTCCTCCAGCGAGAGATCGGGCGTTCGATGCGGGGCCTCATCGTCCCGGGCTCCCCGCGGCCCTACTTCATGCAGTACACGCTGCGGCGGGTCAACGCGCTGCGCCTGCGTGCGGCCCACGGCGCGCTGCTGCGCTCGCGGGAGGCGACCCAGGCGACGATCTGGGCCGACGTTCGGGTCGGCAGCCACAAGTTCGACAACGTGATCGACGGCGGCCTCGACGACCCCTCCGACGACCGCGAGAGCAGCGACTGGATCGACGCCCCGGACGACCTCAACCCGCAAGCGCTGCAGATCGCGCTGTGGAAGCTGACCCAGATCAAGTTCGACGAGGCGATCGAGGACTACTACGAGCACCGCAAGGCGATGGTCAGCGAGTACCTCCGCGACGAGGTCGGGGCGTTCACCCGCGAGCGCCCGCTCGTCCACAAGGAGCCCCTGCACCACGACCCCTTCCCGCGGGCGCAGTGGGAGCGGGTGATGGTCGAGCTCTCGCGGCGCTTTCTCGAGCACCCGGAGGTCTACGACCCCGCGATCAGCCTCTCGGCGGAGCGGGTCCACCGCTGGCTCGCCACCAGCGAGGGCACCGCGGTGATCACCGAGGACGTGTACATCCAGCTCGGGGTCGAGGGGTGGGTCCTGACCGAGGACGGCGTGTACGTCGAGGGCTCGCGGCACCTCTACCTGCGGGCCGTCGACGACGTGCCCGATCGCGCGCAGCTCGAGCGGATCGTCGACGAGGTGCTCGTCGAGCTGGCGGCGCTGCGGGCGGCCGACTGCCCCGGCGCCTTCATCGGCCCGGCGCTGCTCTCGGGGCAGGCGGCCAGCACGCTCTTCCACGAGTCGCTCGGGCACCGCCTCGAGGGCGAGCGCCTTATCGCGCGCGGCGAGACCAAGACCTTCGCCCGCAAGCGCGGCGAGCGGATCCTCCCGGCCGGGGTCAACGTCTACGACGACCCGACCCTGACCCACTGCGGGCGCGAGCCGCTCTGGGGCCACTACCGCGTCGACGACGAGGGCGTCGCGGCGCGGCGGACCGTCCTGGTCGAGGACGGCTTCCTGTGCGGCTTCCTCCAGAGCCGCAACCCGATCCCCGGCGGCGAGCACTCGAACGGCCACGGCCGCCACGACGGCGTGGAGCGGCCGATGGCCCGCATGGGCTCCTTCGTCGTCGAGGGCGCCCCGGGCGCGGGCGAGACGACCGAACAGCTCCGGGCCCGGCTCATCGAGCTGGCCAAGGCGCAGGGCCGCCGCCACGCCGTGATCATCCAGCGGGTCCTCGCGGGCGAGACATCGACCGCCGACTACGACTTCCAGGCCTTCAAGGGCACGCTCGCCGAGGTCTACCTGCTCGACGTCCAGACCGGCAAGACCCGCCGGATCCGCGACGTCGAGCTGATCGGCACGCCGCTCGCGGCGCTCCAGAAGATCGTCACCTTCGGCCGCGACCGCGAGACCGATCAGGGCCACTGCTACGCCGAGAGCGGCTCGATCCCGGTCAGCGGGATCGCGCCCCCGGTCGTCCTCTCGGAGCTCGAGCTGCAGCAGAGCAGCACCACCGGGTACCACGACCCGCTGCTCCCGCCGCCCTTCGCCGACGACGGCTCCAGCGGCCGCCGCGGCGGCCTGCGCGAGCGCGGCAAGCGCAAGAAGGCGCTCAACTGAGCCGGTCGGCGGCCCGCGGGCGTCGGCGTCGTCCGCGTGTACGCTGGGCCTGACGTGCCCGGCAGCGAGACCCACGGCGGCGAGACCCTCGAGGACCTCCGGGTCGGCGTGATCCTCGACCGGATCTTCATCGCCACCGCCGTGCTCCTGGCGGCGGCCGCCCTGTTGCAGACGGTGCTGGTCGGGCTCGACGCGCTGGTCTCGGTGAACCTGCTCGTCGTCGCGCTGAGCTTCGGCCTGCGCCGGCTGGTGCACCGCGGCGCCGTCCGCCAGGTCTGCGTCGTCCTGGTCACCAGCCTCTGGCTGGTCGTCAGCGCGGCGGTGTGGTTCGACGGCGGCGTCCGCAGCCCCTCGATGGCGGCGTACCTGCTGATCTTGATGCTCGCGGGCCTGCTGCTGCGGGCGCGCGCGCTGTGGATCTTCGTCGGGCTCTCGCTCGCGGCGGCGGTGGGGCTGCTCGTCGCGGAGCTGCAGGGCCTGCTCCCGCCGCCGCAAGGCGGGGCCTCGCCGCTGCGCGCCTTCGTCGTCCACCTGGTCCACCTCGTGGTCGCGGGGCTCTTCCTGGCGCTCTCGGTCGAGAGCCTGCGTCGCGCGCGCGAGCGGGCCGACCGCGACCACGCGCGGGCGTCCGTCCTGCTCGTCGACCTCGAGGCCGAGAAGGAGCGCGCCGACGAGCTCCTCCACAACATCCTCCCGGCCAAGATCGCCGAGCAGCTCAAGCGCAAGATCCACCCGATCGCGGAGCGCTTCGAGGCGGCGACGGTGCTCTTCGCCGACATCGTCGCCTTCACGCCCTACGCCGCGGAGCGGCCGGCCGAGGAGGTGGTCGAGCTGCTCAACGACATCTTCTCCCGCTTCGACGAGCTCGCGGGCCGCCTCGGCCTCGAGAAGATCAAGACGATCGGCGACGCGTACATGGCCGTGAGCGGGATCCCGACGCCGCGCCCCGATCACGTCGCCGTGGCCGCCGAGATGGCGCTGCAGATGCGCGCGGAGTTCGCCCGCCTGGCCGCCGCGCGGGGCCGCGGCCACGGCCA
>CAZMML010000164.1:4771-7365 GCA_964567335.1 uncultured Nannocystis sp.
ATCGGGCTCCACGGCGGGCCCGGGGTCGCCGGGGTGCTCGGGCGCCGGAAGTTCATCTACGACCTGTGGGGCGACACCGTGAACACCGCGAGCCGGATGGAGTCCGCCGGGGTCGCGGGCGAGGTGCAGGTCTCGGAGGCGGTCGCCGCGGCGCTCGCGGGACGCTACCGCTGCGCCCCGCGCGGCCGGGTCGCCGTGAAGGGGAAGGGGGAGATGGCGACCTTCCTGCTCGCGGGACCCGAGGGCGCAGAGGGCAACTAACTTGCCCGCCCGGCGGCGCGCGGGTGTACGCTGCCGACCGTGGACGAGCCGCTCGCGCGCTACGCCGACGTCTTGGCCTGGATCCGGGCCGAGGCCCGCGATCCGACGTTGGGCCAGGTCCACTTCGCCAGCGACCTCGGCGGCGCGCCGCGGGCCGCCGTGATCGTCCGCGAGCGCGCGCGCCTCGCCGTCGTCGAGGCCTTCGGCCTGGTGCCCCCGGAATTCGACGTCGTCCTCGTCGTCGGCGGCGATCGGGCGCTCTCGCAGGCGCTCGCGCGGATGCCCGCGCACCGGGCCCACGCGCTGCCGCTGCCGACGCCGCCGGCGCTGCTGCGGCGGGCGATCGACGAGGCGCTGCGCGCCGTCGAGGCGATGCGGCGCGGCCGGCTCGCCGCCCCGCGCGGCGACGGCGGCCGGGGGCGCCACCGCGCGCGCGGCCCCCGGCGGGTGCTCGAGCTGATCCTCCGCCACGCGCGGGCGATCACGGGCGCCGACGCGGGGTCGATCTACGTCGTCGAGGACGGCGGCGCGACCCTCCGCTTCCGCGTCGCCCACAACGACTCGGTCACCGCGGACCTGCACGAGCACGCGCTCCCGGTCTCCGAGGCCTCGGTCGTGGGGGCCTGCGTCCTCGGCGGGCTCGTCATCAACCTCCCGGACATGTACAGCGAGGCGGGCCGCGAGGCGCTCGGCCGGGTCTTCGCGCACGACCGCAGCTTCGACCAGCGCTTCGGCTACGAGACCCACTCGCTGCTGACGGTGCCGATGCGCGCGCCGGACGGGGCGGTGATCGGCGCCGTGCAGCTCCTCAACGCCAAGCAGGGGCGCGAGCCGCTCAGCGGCCCCTCCGACTTCCGCCGCCGCGTCCGGGCCTTCACCGCCGCGGACGAGCGCGTGTGCCAGGCGCTCGCCACCCAGGGGGCGGTCGCGCTCGAGAACGCCAACCTCTACGCCGAGGTCCAGGCGCTCTTCGAGGGCTTCGTGCGGGCGAGCGTCACCGCGATCGAGCAGCGCGACCCGACCACCAGCGGCCACAGCCAGCGGGTCGCCGACCTCACCGTCGAGCTCGCTCGCGCGGTCGACCGCGCCGAGGGCCCCTTCCTGGGCGTGAGCTTCTCCCCCGAGGAGCTGCGCGAGATCGAGGTCGCCGGGCTGCTCCACGACTTCGGCAAGGTCGGCGTCCGCGAGCACGTGCTGGTCAAGGCCAAGAAGCTCCACGAGTGGGACCTCGCGCTGGTCGAGGGGCGCCTCGACCACCTGCGCACCGCGGCGCGCCTGCGGCTCTCCGAGGCGGAGGTCGTCGCGCTCCGCGCCGGCCTGCCTGGGGACCCCGCGGCGCGCCTGCGCTTCGAGGCGGAGCTGGCCGAGATCGAGCGCTGGCGCGAGCTGGTGCGCCGCGCGAACGAGCCGGCGATCCTGCCGCAGGCGGTCGAGGCGGCGATCCACGAGGTCGCGGCGGTGCGAGTGCACCTGGCGGAGCGCGAGCTGCGGGTCCTCGACGACGCCCACCTCTCGGCGCTCTTGATCCCGCGCGGCAGCCTGACCGAGGTCGAGCGCGCCGAGGTGCAGAACCACGTCCGCCACACCTACGAGTTCCTGCGCCAGATCCCGTGGGGCAAGGCGCTGGCGCGGGTGCCCGAGATCGCCGGCAAGCACCACGAGTACCTCAACGGCACAGGCTACCCGCACGGCGCCGCCGCGGACGCGATCCCGCTGCAGGCGCGCATGATGACCGTCGCCGACATCTTCGACGCCCTGACCGCCGCCGACCGCCCCTACAAGCGCGCGGTCCCGGTCGACAAGGCGCTCGACATCCTCCACGCCGAGGCCCGCGCGGGCAAGCTCGACCGCGACGTCCTCGGCGTCTTCGTCGAGGCCCGGGTCTTCGAGCGCCTCGGCTACAAGCTGCCATGACCGACATGTCGACTCCGACCGATCGCTGCGCGCCCCGCGTCACCGTGACCCCGCCGGGCCTGGCCCCGCGCTGGCTCGTCCGCGAGCTCACCCGCCGCCTGCGCCGCGCCGCCCGCCGCCTCGGCCTCCCGCCCGCGGCGCAGGCCGGCCTCGCGCTCCACCTCGTCGACGACGCCGCGATCGCGCGCCTCAACGCCGAGCACATGGGGAAGTCCGGCCCGACCGACGTGCTCTCCTTCCCGACCGCGGAGGGCCCCGGGTCGCCCGGCCTCGGCGACATCGTGATCAGCCTCGGCGCGGTCCGCCGGCAGGCGCGCGCCCGCGCGGGCCTCTCCGCGCCCGCGCCCGCGGGCCGCGCCGCGCAGGTGCTCTGGGGCGTGCTCGTCGAGACCGGACCTTCGGAGCAGGATCTCCCGGAC
>CAZMML010000165.1:0-7289 GCA_964567335.1 uncultured Nannocystis sp.
CAAGGGCCGCGGCAAGCCGGAGATCCAGCGCTTCAAGGGCCTCGGCGAGATGATGCCGGAGACGCTGCGCGACACGACGCTCGACCCGAAGCGGCGCCAGCTCGTGCAGGTTAAGATCCGCGACGAGCTGGCGACCGACCAGACGATCGCCAGCCTGATGGGCAAGGACGCCGGCGCGCGCTACTCCTTCATCATGGAGCGCGCGACCGAGGCGGACGCGCTCGACGTGTAGAGCGGCGGGCCGGCGGGGCGGCCGAAGCAGTCGTCGAGCAGCGCGGCGAGCGAGGCGTGGTCGGGGTGGACCTCGAGGCGGCCGAGGGTCCGCTCCATGTCGCGGACGATCGGCGAGAGCGCCCGGCGGCGCTTGCCGCCCTCGAGCGTGAGCGCGTCCAGCCGCTCGCGCGCGGGGCGGCGCGGCCACGCGGGGAGGTCCACGGCGACGGCGAGCTCACGCGCGGCCGCGGGCGAGAGCGAGGCGAGCGCGCGCAGGACCAGCTCGTCCTGGGCCTCGGCCGCGAGCGCGAGCTTCTCGCGCATGTAGGCGATCGTCTCCGCGGGCGAGCGCTCGACGACCAGATCGAGGTGGAGGTTGGCGAGCATGGAGGGGATCGTCGGGAGCTTGATGTGCTGCGGGCGCGGGGTGTCGTCGAGGCGACGGGCCCACTCGCTGAGGAGCGCCTGGGTGCGGCGCTGCAGCGCGGCGAGCTCCTCGCCGATCGCGTCGATCGTGGCGTGGTCGGCTGGGTCCGCGCGGTAGAGGCCGCGGAAGAAGTACTGGCAGATGAAGGACCAGTAGAGGAAGTCGTCCCAGTAGACCTTGGCCGGCAGGGCGCGCTGGCTGCCGTAGACCGGGGCGGCGCGCCGGTAGCACTCGGTGGTGACGTCGAAGCTGCGCAGGTAGAAGCGGTCGTAGCGCTCGGCGAGCGCGTCGAGGTCGCCGCCGCGGAGGTTGGCCTTGACCAGCTCGGTGGTGAAGCTGTTGGCGAGCGCGATGAAGTCGGAGCCGGGCGAGTAGAAGGGGTCGGCGAAGCAGCCGGCGTCGCCGATCAGCGACCAGCGGCCGGCCGAGAAGCAGCGCTTGGAGGCGTGGCTGAAGTGCCGCAGGCAGAGGAAGTCCTCGGCGGGGATGTCCTTGATCTGGGCGTAGCAGCGCGGCTCGTGGCGCTCGACCCACGCGAGCGCGCGCTCGAAGGTGCGGATCGTCTCGAAGGGGTGGAGCTCGTCGTGGACGACGATCCCGAGCGAGGTGTGGGCCTCGCCCCCGGGGCCGGGCGCGAGCGGGATGTACCAGAACCAGTAGCCGGGGCCCATGAAGTGGACCGTGGAGTACCAGCGGATCTTCTCGGGGTCGCGCGCGTGCCAGGCCTCCTCGCTGGCCGGCACGAGGTCCGCGAGGTCGACGCGGCCCTTGACCCGCCACCAGGCGGCGTTGGCGACGTGGCCGCTGGGACAGGTGAGTCCGAGCTTGTTCCGCAGCAGCGCACGCCGGCCGGTCGCGTCGACGTAGAAGCCGGCGCGGAGCTCGCGGACCACGCCGCCCTCCTCGACGAGGACCCGGTGGTCCCCGGCGTCCTCGGCGAGCTCCACGTCCTTGACGACGTGGCCCTCGAAGAGGGCGACGCCGTCGGCCTCGTTCATGGCCCGCAGGTCGTTCTCGAGGCGGCCGCGGTCGAGCTGGAAGGAGGGCACCTTCGCCCGCTCGGGCGGGCCGACCTCGGTGCGCTGCTCGAGCGGGTGCGTGTGTCCGCCGCCGGGGAAGAAGCGCAGGCCGTTCTTGAGGTAGTGGTGCTCGCGGAGGTGGGCGCCGAGCCCGAGCACGACCCCGAAGTAGTGCGAGGAGAGCTCGACGGAGGACTCGCCGACCTTGTGCGCCGCCGCGGGCAGGGGCCGCCGCTGGCGCTCGATCACGGCCACGCGGGCCTCGGGCACCTCGCGGCGGAGCTGGCGCGCGAGCGTGAGGCCGGCGAGGCCCCCGCCGCCGATGACGACGTCGAATCGCTGCTCGTGGCTCATGGGTGGGCGCGAGCATAGCCGAGGGTCCGCGGCCTCGGCTAGGATCACGTCCGTGATGATCCCCGAGCTCCGCGGCCTCCCGCTCGTCGGTCACGCGGCCGCGCTGGTCCGCGACCCCGTGCGCTGCTTCCACGACGCGGTGCGCGAGCGCGGGCCGCTGGTCCGGCTGCGCGTGCCCGGCGGCGCCATCACCCTGGTGGCCCACCCCGACGACCTGCGCCACGTGCTCCACGACCGGGCGCGGCGCTACGTCCGCGGCAGCTCGGTCGACCTGATCCGGCCGATGCTCGGCAACGGCCTGCCGCTCTCCGACGGCGACTTCTGGCTGCGGCAGCGACGGACGATGCAGCCGATCTTCGCGCGCGGGAAGATCGCGGAGATGGTGGGGACGATGACCCGCGTCGCGCGCCGCTACCTCGACGCGCTGCGCCCCGGCGAGGAGGTGAGCACGCACTACGTGATGATGCGGATCACCCGCGACGTGATCGTCGAGACGATGTTCTCCGACGCCATCGCGGGCGACTCGGAGGCGCTCGACGAGGCGCTGGCGACGATCGAGGGCTACGTGGCGCGCTACGCGATGCTGCCGGTGGCGATCCCGCTGTGGCTGCCGCTGCCGGATCAGCGGCGCTTTCGCCGGGCGATCGAGGTGCTCGACCGGCTCGTCTATCGGCTGCTCGAGGGGCGTCGGACGGCGGACCCCGCGGCGGCGCCGCGCGATCTGCTGGACGCGCTGCTCCGCGCGCGCGACCCGGAGACCGGGGCCGCCATGAGCGCGCGGGAGATCCGCGACGAGCTGGTGAACATCTTCTTCGCCGGCCACGAGACGACCGCGAACCTGATGACCTGGGCGACGTTGGAGCTGACGCGGCGCCCCGACGTCGAGGCGCGCGTCGCCGCGGAGGTGGAGGCGGCGCTCGGCGCGGGCGAGATCCACGAGGAGGCGCTCCGACGCCTCGAGTACACGCACGCGACCCTGCGCGAGGTGCTCCGGCTCCACCCGCCGGCGTGGATCTTCGCCCGCCAGGCCCTGGAGGACGACGAGCTCCGCGGCCACCCGATCCGCCGCGGGACGACGCTGCTGATCTTCCCCTACGGGACCCACCGCCTGCCGGAGTTCTGGCCCGATCCGGAGCGCTTCGAGCCGGAGCGCTTCCTCCGCGATCCGGCCCTGGGGATCGGCGGCGTGAAGAGCTATGCCTACCTGCCCTTCGGGGCTGGTCCGCACGTGTGCATCGGCAACCACTTCGCGCTGACCGAGGCGTTGATCATCGCCGCGGTGCTGGCTCGGCGTGGCCGCCTGCGGGCGCTGCGCCCGGACGAGGCCAGGCCGCGAGCGGCGGCGACGCTGCACGTCGCGGGCGGGCTCCCGGCGCGGCTGGAGGCCCGCTGACCCTGGGGACAGCCGGCCCGCGGGCTTGCGCGCGCCGGGGCGGATCGGCTACGAAGCGGAGGTGCTCCGCGCGTCCGCCGTCCTCGCCTCCTCCCTGATCGTCCTCTCTGCAGCCTGCGGCGACTCGGGGCCCGGCGCCGGGACGGGCTCGTCGGGCTCATCGGGCTCGTCGGGTTCGGGCGGGGGCGCGAGCGGCGGCGCCTCGAGCTCGGGGGAGGTCCCGACCGGCACCGACGGGAGCGGGACGGGCGAGGGGTCTGGCGGGGGGAGCTCCACGAGCGGCGAGGGCCCGACGAGCAGCGGGGGCGCGAGCAGCGGCGCGGGTTCGTCGAGCTCGGGCGGCGACCCGGCGATCCCGCCCGACTGCCCGCGGGTCAAGGTCGTGGTGATGCCAGGCAACACGCTCAACGTGCGGCCGACGCCCTCGACCGCGGGCGATCCGGTCGGGTCGCTCGCCAACGGGGCGATCGTCGACGTGGTCGCGCTGGTCCACGGCGAGGTGGTCGACGGCTCGGATCTCTGGTTCGAGATCACGAGCGACGACGTGTCCGGCTTCGTGTTCTCCGGCTTCGTGATGTGCACGCTCGAGGAGCCGCCCGAGCTGCAACCGCCCGCGGGCTACTACCTGCCGCTCGAGTGCGGGAGCAACGTGAAGATCGCCCAGGGCAACTTCGGCGCGTTCAGCCACCAGGGCAAGGCGAAGTACGCCTACGACTTCTCGATCCCGCTCGGGACGCCGCTGGTGGCGATGGCGGACGGGATCGTCCAGTACACCTACTCGGAGACCGACCCGGGCGACCCCTGCTACGACGGCGGCGGCCCGGAGTGCTTCCCCTACGCGAACATGGTGCTCCTCTTCCACGGCGACGGCACCGATACGATCTACAAGCACCTCAACGAGGTGTGGGTCAGCGAGGGAGAGTTCGTGAAGCGGGGCACGATCGTGGGGCTCTCGGGATCGACGGGCTACTCGACCGGGCCGCACGCGCACTGCATGCGGATGGAGAACTGCGGCGAGCCGAACTGTCAGTCGATCCCGCTGGTCTTCGTCGACGTCGGGGGCGACGGCGAGCCGGAGACGGGCGAGTGGGTGACCTCGATGAATTGCCCCTGAGCCGGAGGCGGGCGCTCACGCGCACTGGCACTCGAGCTGGTCGCCCAGGAGCTCGCCGAAGCAGCTGTCGATCGAGCACTGCGTCCCGGTGCACTGGAGCTCCCCCGGGGCCGCGCAGAAGGGCGGGTCCGCCTGGCAGGGCACGGGCAGGCAGCAGAGCGGTCCGGCGCAGCCGCCGGGGCAACGGTCCATCGGCACCGGGGGCATGCCGTCGGGGCACTGGCCCTGGCCGTCCGGATCCGTGCAGGCCGGCGCCGGGCCGCCGCAGCAGGGCAGGACGCAGATCTGACCGAAGGTGCAGGTTCCCTCGCCGCAGGTGATCGGCTCGCCGGTCTCGCTGCCGGCGCTCGTGCTCGAGACGAGGGTGATCGCGCTGGTGCCGGCGCTGGTCGAGGTGCCCGATCCTGAGCCGCCGGTCGTGGGCTCGTGCGAGGTGCCGGTGTGGCCGCCGCTGCCGCCGGCGGTGGAGGCGCCGGTCGACGCGCTGCTCCCCGTGCTCGTGGCGAGGCTGGTCGTACCGGTACCGGTGGTGTCGTCGCCCTTGCCGCCGCAGGCGAGGAGCGAGGCGAGGAGCGGGGGGAGGAGTCGAAGCGAAGGGCGCATGGCGGGAGGGTAACGGAGGTGCGCGCGGGTCACGAGCGCGGCCGCTCCGCGGCGTCGCAGCGGGTGAGGAGGGTCGTGTCGGCGAGGGCCTCGGCGGCCTCAGGCGGCTCGGCGACGCGGGCGACCATCAGGAGGGCCATGGCCCGCAGGCGGACGTGACCGGCGTCGCCGGCGTGGCGGCAGGCGAGGTGCGCGTGGTGGAGGGCGGCGGGGCGATCGCCGTGGCGGAAGCGGCCGTACGCGAGGCCGTTGGCGCGGCGGCTGCGTGCGAAGGGGTGGGTGCTCGGGGCGTCCGGCAGGGCGGCGTGCAGGGCCTCGGCCTCGTCGATGGCGCCGGCGTGGTTGAGCGCGTGGCTCACCTGGCCGACGTAGCGCGCGCGCAGGCACTCGGCGTCGCCGCCGCGGAGCTGGTCGAGCCACGCGGGGACCTCGCGCAGCGCGGCGGAGACGTCGGCGGGGCGCAGGCGGCTGTCGAGCACCGAGGCGCCGAGCGCGGCCTCCACCTGGGCCGCGGGGTCGCCGGCCGCGAGCCCGCGCGCGGTCTCGAGGTGGACGCGGGCCTCGGGGCCGTCGCCTGCCCGCAAGGCCAGGGTCGCGCGCGCGAGCGAGAGCCACAGCCGACCGGCCTTGCTCTCGCTGGTCGGCGGCCGGTCCCAGAGGGTGACCAGGTCGGCGCAGAGCGGCACGGGGAGGTCGACGAAGCGCGAGTGGTAGCTGCCCATGAAGCGGAGGCGCGCGTCGACGTCGGGAGGCAGGCCGAAGGTCCGCAGCAGGCGCTCGCCCCACTTGCCGCCGGGGAGGCTGCCGCGTCCGCGCAGGCGTCGGAGCGCGCGAGTGATGCTGTCTACGTCCTCGCGCCAGGCGTGCGTCGCCGCGAGGCGCTCGGCGACGGCCGCGAGCGAGCCGTGCTCGGCGACGAGGCCGTCCAGGAGCAGGGCCCAGGAGGGCTGTCCGGAATTCTGTCCTCGCGGCGGCACGAGCCCCCTCGGTATACACGCCTGCGCCTCTGCGGAGGGGACTGCCATGCCAAACACGCTGATTATCGGTGACATCCACGGCTGCTACGCCGAGCTGCTGGACCTGCTCGATCGGGCGGCGATCGGCGCGGACGACCTGCTCGTCAGCGTCGGCGACCTCGTCGATCGCGGCCCCGATCCGGGCCCGGTGGTCGAGCTCTTCCGCGCGCGCGCCGGCAGCGTGGTCCTCTGCGGGAACCACGAGCGCAAGCACGTCCGCGGGGTGTTCTCGTACTCGCAGCAGATCACGCGGCTGCAGCTCGGGGCGCGCTACGAGGACGACGTGCGCTGGATGGCGGGTCTCCCCTACCACTGGGAGCGCCCCGACGTCCGCGTGGTCCACTGGGGGCACTTCCCGGGCGTGCCGCTGGAGCTCGTGCCCGAAGACGTGCGCGCCGGGACGACCTCGGGCGACGCCCGCCTGCGCGAGCGCTACGGCGAGCGGCCCTGGTACGACTTCTACGAGGACGACGTGCCGATCGCGTTCGGGCACGCGGTCGTCGGCCCTGAGCCGCTGGTGATCCGCGACCGGGTCTTCGGGCTCGACACGGGGGCCTGCCACGGGATGCGCCTGACGGGGCTCCTCCTGCCGGCGATGCGCCTGGTGTCGGTGCCGGCCCGCGCGGACCACTGGGCGCGCGTCCGCAGCGAGTGGCAGGCGCCCGTGCTGCGCACGCTGCCGTGGCCGACGATGACCTTCGAGCAGATCGAGAAGAAGGTCCGTTCGCTGCGCGACCCGGAGCTCGGCGACGAGGTCCTCGATCGCGTGCAGGCGTGGTCGGCGGGGCTGCGCGCGGCGATCCCGGAGCTGCGCGCGCGCCTCGACGCGGAGCTCGCGCGGATCGCCGCGGAGGCCGGCGACGAGTTCGGCCGGGTCGCCGCGGCCCACCCGGCGGGGTCCTGGCTGCTGCGGAGACGCAGCGGCAAGCTCTCACCCGAGCACCTCGGCTGCTCGTCCCCGCAGCAGCTCCTGAACCTGGCGAACGCGCTCGGGCACACGCTCGAGGCGTCGCCGATCTGAGCGCTAGCTGGCCTTCTTGGTCGGGGCCTTCTTGGCCGGGGCCTGCTTGGCGGCCTTCTTGGCCGGGACCTGCTGGGCCGGGGCCTTCTTGGCCGGGGTCTTCTTGGCCGTCTTCTTGGCGGCCTTCTT
>CAZMML010000166.1:0-2674 GCA_964567335.1 uncultured Nannocystis sp.
CTCCCCCTCCGCGACCTGGGCCTGGAGGTCGCCGTCGCGGCGGGCGAGCGCCAGGCGGACCAGCAGCAGCCCGAGCAGGCTCATCACCCACGCGTCCGTCGGCGCGAGCTCGTGGGCCCGGCGCGCCAGGTCGACCCCGCTGGCGAGCGCCTCGGCGTCGTTCATCCGGTGGGACACCTCGAGCGCGCGGTCGTAGAGCGCCCGCGCCGCCGGGTCGCTGGGCCCCGTCGCCGTCGCCTCGCCCCCGCCGGCCAGCCCGCGGAGGGTCGCCTCCGCCGCGCGCGCCAGCGTGTCCTCGAGCGCGAAGGGCGACCCGAGCGAGCCCTCGAAGCGCTCCGCCCAGCGTTCTGTCCCATTGGTCAGGTCGATGTAGCGGAGGTTCACCCGCAGCCGCTCGCCCTCCGCGCGCACCGTCCCCGCGAGCGCCACGTCGACCCGCCCGGCCTTCCCGAGCGCCGCCAGATCCTCGACCAGGATCGGCGGCACGACCTTCATCGCCCGCACCCGGGCCAGGGTGTCGGCGAGCGTCGCCGCGAGCTGGTGCCCCAGCGGCACCAGCGCCGGGTCGGCGCTCCCGAGCGGCAGCACCGCGACCCCGCGCAGCTTCGGCGCGGCCGCGGGGTCGACGAGCATCGTCGTCGTCCCCGGCGCGCGCGGGAGCCCGAGCCCGGAGACCACGCTCGCCGGCTCCCCGGCGCCCGCGGCCCCGCGCAGCCGCTCGATCGCGTCGAACACCCGCGCCGCGTCGGGACGCTCGCGCCGGTCGAGCGCCAGCATCGAGAGCACCAGCTCGGCGACCGCGTCCGGCACGTCGGGCAGCGCTTCTCGCAGGTCGGGCGGCGGCTGCTTGAGCCGGGCCATCGCGATCGTCATCGGGCTGTCGCCGTCGAAGGGGATCCGCGCCGTCAGCAGCTCGTAGAGCAGCACCCCCAGGGCGTACACGTCGGTGCGGCCGTCGGGCGTCTCGCCGAGGAGCTGCTCGGGCGCCATATACGCCGGCGTACCGACGAGCCCGCCGACCGTCAGCGCGGCCCCTCGCTGCGCGGTCGCCCGCTCGTCGGTACCCTCGCGCTCCTCGGCCGCGCGCGCGATCCCGAAGTCCGTGATCACCACCCGCTCCTGCCCGCTGAGCGGCCCCGACGCGCTGGCCCCGGCGAGGAGCACGTTCTCGGGCTTGAGGTCGCGGTGGATCACCCCCGCCGAGTGGGCCGCGACCAGCCCCCGCGTGATGTCGCCGCAGACGCGCAGCGCCTCGGACAGCGACATCGGTCCGGCCTCGACCCGCGTCGCCAGCGACACGCCCTCGATCAGCTCCATCGTGATGAACTTGAAGCCCTCGCACGCGCCCAGGTCGAAGGTCCGCGCGACGTTCGGGTGCGTCACCTTGCGCGCCAGCTTGACCTCCCGGCGGAAGCGCTCGATCGCCGCGGGGTCGCTCGAGATCTCGGCGCGGAGCGTCTTGAGCGCGACCACCTCGTCGAGCTCGAGGTCCCGCGCCCGGTACACCGCCCCCATCCCGCCCTCGCCGAGCACCGCCTCGATCTCGTAGCGGTGGGCGACCTTGGCGCCGGGTTGGAGCGGCGCGGCGCCCGGGGCGACGCGCCCCGCGACCGCGTGGGAGATCAGGGTCCGATCGAGAGATTGGCTCATGGCGGCGCCCGAGTAGAGAGAGCCTCGCACGGCAGCGGAGCGTCGAGGACCCGCGCCCGCCTCTTTCTTTCTCACTCACCCGCGCGCGCCCCCGACCCATGCGCGCCGCGATCGCCGGCGCGCCCGCCAGCTTACCCGCTCGCCGCGACCGTCCGCGCGCCTGCCGCCTGCGAGCCACTCCCCGCGCCGCCGGCCGAGCCGACACACCCCACCTCATTCGCCGCCCGCGGGTGAAGCTCGTCGGGTCAGGTCTCGATGATGGTCACAAGAGTCCGGTCGCTCCGCCGACTGTACGCGGACCGCAGGGAGGTCTCGGGATCTGCCGCCTGTGGTAGGCTTCCTCCATGGCGCTCGACTCGCTCCCGAATCCCGCCGCCGACCCGGCCCCCGCCCCCGCGGGGGGCGCTATCTATCCCGTGTGTGACGATATGGGTGAGACTGGCTTTCACCACTTTGCGACGAACCTCCTGATCGAGCTCCTCAGCACCTACCTCGCCGCGCTCGAGCGCCCCGCCTTTGTCCGCGGCAACCAGTTCTTCTACTACAAGAAGGGCGACCCGCGCGCCGTCGTGGCCCCCGACGTCTACGTGGTCGAGGGCCACGAGCGACACCCGACCCAGGTCGACAATTGGAAGACCTGGGAGCCCGGCGAAGACCCGCCGGTGTTCGCGCTGGAGATCGTCTCCGAGGTCTACCGCAAGGACTACGCGGACACCTTCCTCGAGCGTTACCAGCAGCTCGGCGTCCGGGAGCTCGTCCGCTACGACCCGCGCGGCGGCCACCGGCGCAAGCGCGAGGTCTTCGCCCACTTCGTCCGCGACGACCAGGGCCAGCTCGTACGCCGCCCCGTCTTCGGCGAGCGCGTTCACCTCGTCTCCTACGAGGAGCTCTGGCTCGTCCGTCACGCCGGCGACGTCCTCCGGATCGCGGTCGGTCCCAAGGGCTCCGTGCTGTGGCCGACCGCGGCCGAGCGCGCCGCCGCGGAGGCCGAGCGCGCCGACGCAGAGGCCGAGCGCGCCGCCGC
>CAZMML010000166.1:2774-7280 GCA_964567335.1 uncultured Nannocystis sp.
CGCAGAGGCCGAGCGCGCCGCCGCCGCAGAGGCGCGCGCCGCCGCCGCAGAGGCGCGCGCTGCCGCCGCTCTCGCCGAGCTCGAGGCGCTGCGCGCCGTCCAGCGCGGGCGGGACTAGCCCACGCGAACCCGGCGCTTGCGTCGCCCCGCGCACCTGGGCCACCCTGGCCAGGTGAATCCGCAATGGAGCCGGCGAGGTTGGATCGAGGGCGCTGGCGCCGGCTGGCTCCTCGGTCTCCTCGGCTGCGCCGCTGCGCCGCCTTCCCCCGGAGAGAGTGAGAGCGCGATGACCCCTCCGCAGAACCCGCCGACCGGCGCCCCGCCCTCGCCTCCGCCCGCTGCGCCCGCCGCCGCGACCCTCTCGGTCGTTGAGCCAGCGATCGCCGCCTACGCCGAGGACCACAGCGTCGCCGAGTCCGAGGTCATGCGGGCGATCGCCGACGAGACCCGCGCCGCCACCGAGTGGGCGATCATGATGGTCGGTCCCCTCGAGGCTGCGCTGCTGCGCCTGCTCGTCCGCCTGCGCGGCGCCCGGCGCGTGCTCGAGGTCGGCACCTTCACCGGCTACTCCGCGATCGCCATGGCCGAGGGCCTCCCCGACGACGGTCAGCTCGTCACCTGCGACGTCAGCGAGGAGTGGACCGCGATCGCCCGCAAGCACTGGGCCCGCAGCCCGCACGGCCGCAAGATCGCCCTCAAGCTCGGGCCCGCCGCCGCGACGATCCCCGAGCTTGGGGGCCCCTTCGAGCTCGCCTTCATCGACGCCGACAAGGAGAGCTACCCCGTCTACTGGGACCTGATCGTCCCCAAGATGGCGCCCGGCGGCCTGATCGTCGTCGACAACGTCCTCGCGGGCGGCACCGTCGTCGCCCCCGACGCGCCGCGCGGCCAGCGGATGGCCGCCTTCAACGCCAAGGTCAAGGCCGACGCCCGCGTCGAGACGCTCATGCTCCCGCTGCGAGACGGCGTCACCCTCGCCCGCGTGCGCGGCCCCGGCTAGCGACACCCGCGACCCTCGACCTGTCCGCGCTCGCCACGCGCGCCGGCACGATCTCGGGCCCATGTTCGGCGCTGGGCGGCCGGACGGCCGCGGGCACGCCCGCCCGCGGCCGCGACCTTCGCTCCAGCCCCTCGCGCGCACCCGCCTGCGACCCCGTGGCACACTTCCCCTCACCTAAACACTGGGAAGAGGTAGAGCATGAAGATCGATCTGACGAAGTTCCTCGCGGTCGCGTCCCTGATGAGTCAGGGCGCCGGCTGCATCATCGTGACCGGCGGCACCGACAGCGACAGCGAGTCGAACTCGACCTCGACCTCGACCTCGACCTCGGGCACGGACGGCAGCACCGGCTCGACCGGCGGCTCCACCGGCTCGGGCACCGGCACCGGCACCGAGGGCACCGGCTCGACCGGCACCGCCACCGAGCCGACGACCACCACGCCGACCGGCAGCAGCACCGGCGGCGGCATGTTCACCTGCACCGACGGCACGATGATCGACGCCGCCTTCGTCTGCGACGAGAACCCCGACTGCCCGGACGGCTCCGACGAGGTCACCGGCTGCGGCCTCGAGGCCTGGAAGTGCAAGAACGGCAAGGAGATCCCGCTGCTCTACGTCTGCGACGAGTTCAACGACTGCCTCGACAACTCCGACGAGGTCACCGGCTGCATGCTCGATCCCTTCACCTGCGGCGACGGCTACGAGATCCCCATGACCTCCCAGTGCGACGGGCTCATGGACTGCATGGACGGCACGGACGAGATGCCCTGCCCCTGACCCGCGTCACGCCGGCGCGCGGTAGGTCGCCGTCTTCGGCCCCCGCGCGCCGATCCACGCCACCAGGGCCAGCGCCACCGCGCCGAGCCCCGCGCTCAGGCCCCACCACAGCCCGCTCACCCCGAGCCCGCGCTCGAAGGCCAGCCACCACCCCAGCGGCAGCCCGAGCGCGTAGTAGCCGATCAGGTTGAACACCGCCGCGGGGCGCGTGCGCCCGATCCCCCGCAGCACCCCGCAGCCGACCACCTGGGTGCCGTCGAACACCTGGAACGCGGCCGCCACCGGCAGGCTCGCGGCGACCAGCGCGCGCACCTCCGCGTCGACCTGGTAGAGCCCCGCGAGCTCGCTCCGCAGCGCCACGAAGGCCAGCGCCGACACGCACATCACCCCGGCGCCGAGACCCAGCGCGACCCACGCCGCGCGCTGGGCCCCGCGCGGGTCGCCCGCGCCGATCAGGTTGCCGACCCGCGTCACCGCCGCCATCGACACCCCGAGCGGCACCATGAACGAGAACGAAGCCAGGTTGATCACCACCGCGTACGCCGCGAGCGGCGCCTCCCCGAGGCGACCCGCGAGCAGCATCGCCGCCTGGAAGGCCCACACCTCGAGCCCGAGCTGGACCCCGACCCCGAGCCCGCCGCGGGCGATGCTCGCCAGTCCCGCGCGGTCCAGCGCCGCCCGCGACCACGGCGTCCACGCGCCGCGATAGAGCCCCTGACGGACGATCAACCACGCCAGGCCCGCGACCATGAAGACCCGGGTCGTCCCGGTCGCCAGCCCCGCCCCGAACACGCCGAGGCGCGGCGCCCCGAGCGCCCCGAAGATCAGCGCCCAGTCCGCGAGCGCGTTGATCACGTTCGCCGCCAGCACCACCAGCAGCATCGGCCGCGTGATCCCGCGGCCCTGCAGGTAGGCCCGCAGCACCGCGAAGATCAGGAAGGCCGGCGCCCCGTGGAGCTGCGCCGTGACGTACACTTGGGCCTCGGCGGCCAGCGCTGGGTCCTGGCCGAGCATCACGAGCCCCGCGCCGGTGCACGTCCACAGCGCGACCACCGGCACCGCGACCAACGCCGCGACGACCAGCCCGCGCTGCGTCACCAGCCCCACCGCGCGGCCGTCGCCTGCCCCGTGCGCCTGCGAGATCAAGGGATCGACCCCGAGCACCAGCCCGAGCCCCACGACCACCGTCCCCATCGCCCACAGGTTGCCGAGCGCCGCCGCGTCGAGCGCCTCCCGGCTCACCCGCCCGAGCATCAGCGTGTCGACCACGCCGAGCATCATGTTGCCGACCTGCGCCAGCACGATCGGGGCGGCCAGCGCGGTCAGGCGTCGGAGCTCGAGCAGGGCCGCGCGCACGCGCTCTCATACTCGATCCACCGCCCGCGCGCACCGGAGTTTTCTTCTACACTCGCCGTGTGCAGCGCACGATCCCCGAGCAGGACCACACCCGCGAACGCCTCGAGGCCGCCACGCGGAGCTACGCGCTGACCCCGATCGGCGTGGTCCGCTCGCCCTATACCGAGCGCTTCGGGACGCCGCGCCAGCCCACCGTGACCACCCAGGTGAAGGAGGATCGCGCCCTCCCCGGTCGGATCGAGCTGCACCCCGAGTACGCCGCGGGCCTGCGCGGGCTCGAGGGCTTCGAACGGATCTGGTGCATCTTCCTCTTCCACCTCAACCAGGGCTTCGGCCTCGAGGTCCGCTCGCCGCGCGACCCAACGCGCCCGCTCGGCCTCTTCGCCACCCGCGCCCCGCACCGCCCCTGTCCGCTCGGGCTCTCGTGCCTCCGCGTGACCCGGGTCGAGGGCGCGGCGATCGAGGTCCTCGGCCTCGACATCCTCGACGGCACCCCGGTCCTCGACATCAAGCCCTACGTCCCCTACGCCGACGCCTTCCCCGACGCGCGCGCCGGCTGGCTCGAGGGCCTCGTGCCCGACGAGCCCGACGCCTTCCGCCCGCGCTAGCGCTCTCTCGCCGTGCCACGCGGGGCCCCAAACCACTTCGCCACGCGGGCCCCCAAACCACTTTGCCACGCGGGGCCCGGAGAGCGTCCCCGGCGAGACCCGGCCCCGCCGGAGCAGGGTCCCCGCACACGGCGGGCTCCCCCCCGTTTCACGTGCTCGGCGCCCCCTCGCTGCGATGAACCTCCGCCACGACCGAGAGACGTCGCTCGTGCGCACGCTGGCGCCTGCGCGCGGTGAAACGGGCTCCGCCCCGCCTGCGCCCTACTCCGGCGGGGCCGGGTCTCGCCCTGAAGATCCTCCCCGGCCCCGCTCTCGTGCCTCTGAACGACACAGAGCGGGTCCGTGAGCGACTGCTGCTCCCTCTATCCGAACGACGAGGAGAGAGGGAGTCGATGCGTACTTGCTGAGTTAGGACAGCACAGTCCCCGCGGAGGCGCCCCTTCCTCCCACGCCCACAGCGCGCACTGCGGCGAGGCAGGCGGCTCCTGAGCCCGCCTCGACACGGCGAAAACGATCTCGTTCCAATACGCGATTGAGAGGTCTTGCTTGTTCGATCTCGAGTTCAATTGTGCGACTTGCTCGTTCGATCTCGAGGCCTCAGTGTGTGGGGTCGAAATCTGAGAGGTTGATGACATCCCGAGCGGTCTTGAGCCACCGCCCGATGTGCGTCGCGGCGACACGCGGGGCCGCGCCGATGCCCGCCAGGGCGTGGCGGCGGCGGCGAACATGGGACGCAGCGGGGGGCCCCATGCCTCGCGCGCAGAC
>CAZMML010000167.1:0-7276 GCA_964567335.1 uncultured Nannocystis sp.
GACGCGCCGGTGTCCGCGCGGACGGTCGCGCTGACGCTCCACCTCGCCGCCGCGCGCCGCGGGCTGATCGGGCTGCACCGCCTCGGCGACGGAGAGATCGCTTTCTCGGGCGGGCTGCTCCTCGCGCGCGTGCGCTCCGGCACGAGCGAGGTCGCGCAGGACCCCGCGTGGCTCGCGGGCCTGCCGAGCGCCGACCCCGCGCAAGGCTGGTCGATCCACGCGCTCGGCGGCCACGGCGACCACCTCTGGCTGACCCTCGCCCGCCCCGACGAGTACAGCGCCTTGCGCTGGGCCCCGGGCGGTTGGGTCCCGGTCGAGGTGGAGCCTGGCCATTACTACGCGGACTATACGACATGGCCCGACGGACATGCGATCGCGCTCCGCCTCGGGTCGGGCCCGCCGCGCCTCGACCTGCTCGACGAGACCGGCCCGCGGCCGGCGACGTCCCGCTTCGAGGCGCCGGGGCTGGTCGCCGCGGCGCGCCCGACCGCGCTCGCCGCGCTCGCCAGCGGCGAGCTCTTCGCCGGGCTAGCGGCCGAGCCGGGCCGCTTCGCCGCGGTGCTGCGCTGGGGCCCGGACCTGGCGCAGGGGCACCTGGCCCCGCTGCCGACCTTCGAGTCGCGCGCGCCGCGGCAGATCGCGGTGCTGGTCGAGGGGCCCGCGCACGACGTCCTGATCGGCGACACGGTCGAGATGGGCGAGCGTCAGATCCCCTATGTGGCGCGCTTCGACGGCACCTCGTGGCGGCTCCTCGACCCGCCGCCGATCGAGGGCACGGTCGTCTCCCTGGTCGAGGGCGCCGGGCCGGTGATCTGGGCGATCATCCGTTCGGCCGGCGAGGCTGGCCCTTCCAACAGCCTCTGGCGCCTACAGGCGAGCAGCGACTGGGACGCCTGGGAGCGGGTCGAGCTCGCCCCGGTCCGGCTCGGCCCCGCGGCGGATCCCTGGTGGTGGGACTCGACCGCCCTGCGCTGGCGCCACGACGTCGGCGCCAGCGAGGAGCCGCTCAACCCTGCCCCGCTGCGGGTCGGGCTCGACGCCGCCGGTGACCTCTGGGTCCTCGCGCGGCTGCTGCACGAGGACGGCAGCTCGGCCGAGCGCCACGCGGTGCTGCGCTCGCGCGAGGTGACCGGCCCGCGGTCGCTCCTGTCCGACCCGCAGGTCCTCGCGGCCCAGCAAGACCTCGCGCCCCCGCGGCCCCACCGCACCGGCGACCTCGCGTGCCCGCAGGTCTTCGTGCAGCTCTACACGCCGACCGTCGACACGCCCGAGGTCGGGACGCCCGAGCTCCTGGCGGCCCTGGCGGAGGGTCCGCTGGCGACGGCGCTCCTCGGCGAGGTCACGTCGCGCGGCGCGCGGCGGGTCGGCCTGTTGCTCTCGGCCAGCGAGGCCGACGCGGCGCGCCCGGCGATCGCGGCGCTCGCCTCGCGCCTGAAGCTGAAGACGAGCGCGACCTGCGGACACCCGCCGCTGGTGCGCGGCTTCCGGGCCCGCGACGAGTGAGCCTCACTCGCCCTCGGGCTCGTCGATCACCTGGGTGCGAGCCCGCCGCGACAGCTCGTCGAGGCTCTCGTCGGGGATCCCGAGCTTGGCCAGCCGCTCCCTGGCGAGGCGGATCCGGCTCCGCGCGGTGTTCTCGGGGATGCCGGTGACCTCGCCGATCTCGCGGGCCGACATGCCCTGCCACGCGTAGAGCTCGAAGGCGTGCTGGAGCGCGATCGGGAGCTTGCGCAGCGTCTCGATCAGGCGCTGCAGGTCCGCGCAGCGCGCCCGCAGGGTCGAGATCCCGGCGCCGATGGTGCTCACCGGGCGCTCCTCGAGCGCCTCGTCCGACTCGTCGTGGCCGAGCACGAGGCGCGCGTGGGTCCGATAGTGGGCGCGTAGGAGGTTGAAGGCGATCCCGAAGAGCCACGAGCGGTAGGACGCCGCGCCGCGGAAGCTCGCGGCGCGCTCGAAGAGCGCGATGGTGAAGGTCTGCTGGGTCAGGTCGTCCCACGCGGCAGAGTCGGCGAGCCGGTTGCCGAAGAAGCCGCGGATCCGCCGGAAGTAGCGGTCATAGAGCGCGGCCGCGGCGGCGCGCTCCCCGGCGAGGAGAGCGCGGTGGAGTTCTTCGTCGGAGAGGTGGTTCATGAGACGGTGCCGGGGAGATCGTAGAACAGTGTCCGCAACCCGCCTCGACGATCAGATCAAAATTGGTGATCGTCCCCTGGGCCGGACCGCACCCCTCCGGTAGACCCCCATGCCAAGCTCCGAACATCCGCTCTCGGGCCCCCCGCCCCGCCTCCCCCACGCCGGGCGCGGAATAGCCTCCGCGTTTGCCTACCTATCGCTCCGGGCCGCGCTCTTCCCCGAGATGTCCCAACTGACCCTCCGCTTCGCGGGCCGTTATGTGCTCAGCAGGAAGCTCGGCGAGGGAGCGATGGGCGTGGTGTTCGCGGCCTACGACGAGCGCCTCGAGCGGACGGTCGCCCTCAAGGTGCTGCGCTCGCCGACCGACGAGCGCGCCCGCACCCGCCTGGCGCGCGAGGCGAAGAACCTGGCGCAGCTCAGCGACCCGCACGTGGTGCAGGTGCATGACACCGGCGAGTTCGAGGACGAGGTGTACCTGGCGATGGAGCACGTCGAGGGGCAGACCCTCGCCGAGTGGCAGCGGACGCCGCGCTCGCTCGCGGAGGTCACGGACGCCCTGCTGGCGGCCGGCCGCGGCCTGGCCGCGGCGCACGCGAAGGGCATCGTCCACCGCGACGTCAAGCCCGGCAACATCCTGATCGGCGCCGACGCTCGCGTGCGGGTGGCGGACTTCGGGCTGGCGATCGCCGGTCCGATCGAAGGCCCGACCGAGGACGGGACCCGCGTCGAGGGCGCCATCACCGGCCCCGGACTCACCCGCTCGAGCAGCGGGACGCCCGCGTACATGGCGCCCGAGCAGCACGCGGACGGGGAGCTCACGCCGCGGGCCGACATCTTCAGCTACTGCGTGGTCTTCTGGGAGGCGGTCTTCCGCGTGCTGCCCTTCCGCGGCGACGCGAACGAGTGCCGCGAGGCGATCCTCGCCAGCCGGATCACCCCGCCGGAGACGCGCCCGCCGGGCGTCCCTCCCAGGCTCGAGGAGGTGCTCCGGCGCGGGCTCGCCGCCCGCCCGGAGCTGCGCCCCGCGACCATGGACGAGCTCCTCGCGGCGCTCGCGGAGGTCCTCCACCCGCGCCGGGTCGGGCGCTGGATCGCGGGCGGGGCGCTCTGCGTGGGCTTCGGCGCGGCGCTCGCGACCGTCTTCGCGCCCTCGGAGGCGCGCGCGTGTCAGCAGGCTGGGTCGAAGATCGCGGCGGTGTGGAGCCCGGAGGCGAGGGAGGCGCTCCGGACGGCGCTCGCGGCCGATGCGACCCGCGGCCAGGCGCTCTTCAGGCAGGTCGAGGCCGCGGCCGAGGAGCTGCAGACGCTGAGCGGGAGCCTCTGCGAGGCGCACCGCGACGCCGCGCTCTCGGATCCTCAATACCACCGCGGCCAGCGCTGCCTCGACGCGCGCCGCGAGGACCTCGCGTCGCTCCTCACGACCCTCGCCGCCAGCCCCGACCTCACCTTCGTGACCGCGGACGAGATCGCGGCCGCCCTGGGGCCCAGCGCGCGCTGCGGCGAGGCGAACTACCTCGCGCAGGACGTCGAGCCGCCGCCCCCCAAGGACGAGGCCGCGCTCGGCGAGGTCGACGCCGGCCGGCGCGCCGGCGAGGCGGCGCTGCTCCGCGGCAACTTCGAGGGCGCCGCGGCCCGCTTCGCCGACGCCGCCCAGCAGGCGCGCGTGATCGGGTACCCGCCCGCGACAGCCGCCGCGCTGGTCGACCTCGGGCGCGCGCAGCTCCGCCTGCGCCGCGCGCGGGCGGCCGGCGAGAGCCTCCACGAGGCGCGGATCCTCGCCGACGGCAGCCGTGACGCCCACCTCGCCGCCGACGCCTCGCTCCTGCTCCTGAACGCCTCGATCGCCGCCCACTCGATCGGCGACGCGCGCTGGCAGGAGCGAGAGACCTGGGCCCGCCTGCAGCAGAGCGGACAGGAGAAGGGAGCGCCGGCCGGCCTCCTCGCGCTCGCGCGGGCCGACCTGCTCGTCCAGGAGCTCGACCCCGACGCGGCCGACGCGGCCCTCCGCGAGGCCGAGGAGCTGCTGCGAGAGGCGCCGCCCGGGCTCTGGCAACACAACCTGCCGCGGATCCGGAGCCAGATCGAGACCCTGCGCGGCAATCCCAGGGCGGCCCTCAGCGCCACCACGGCGGCCCGCGCCGCGCTGGAGCGCCTGACCGGGAGCGCCGAGCACCCGCTCTTCCTCGAGGACCGCGGCCTCCAGGAGGCGCTGGCCGGAGATCCGGCCGCGGCCGAGACGCTGGAGCACGCGCGGGGGGTCGCGCTCCGCGCCTTCGGCGAGGACGCGCCGCAGCTCGCCAGCATCGACGCGGCGCTGATCCGGGCCGCCCAGGACGCGAAGCGCGGCGACGAGGTGCTGGCGATCGGCGCGCGGGCGCGGCGACTCCTCGACCTCCACCGCGACGAGCCGACGACCTTCACGGCGCGCGTCGACGTCGCGCTGATGGTGGGCGGCGAGCACGTGCGCCGCGAGGACACCCGGACCGCGCTGGAGGTCTTCCGGTGGGGTCTCGCCGGTCTCGCGGAGATCGACGCGCCGGGCCTCGGCCGCCAGATCACCCTCCTCGCGGCGGCCGCCGCCGACTCCGGGCGTCGCCTCGGAGAGCTTGCGGCTGCCCGCGCGGACATCGAGGTGGCACTCCGTCACCTGCCGCGAGGCTCCTTCGCCGGCAAGGCGCGGGAGGCGATCTATGTCCGCCGGATCGCGGCTGAGATCGCCGCCGCCACCGGCGACGCAGAGGCGGTCATCCGTCACGGCGAGGCGGCGCTGGCCCTCTCCCCGGATCCCAGCCCTCGGGCGCAGCTCATCGCGGTCCTCGCCCCGGCGCTCGGCTGCTCGGAGCGCACCCTGGGGCTGGCGAGGGAAGCTCGGCAGCAATTCCTCGTCGACGAGGAGGCCGAGGACGCTGACCTCCTCAGGCAGTGGCTCGCAGGTTGTGAGAAAGGATCTTCGCGCGAAGGTGTTGGAGAATGATCGAAAGCGCCTCCTGCACGGACATCTCCAGCATGCCCCACCGCTCCAGCCCCCTCCCCACCGCAACGCTCCCGCTGGTCGGCGAGTCCGACACCTGCGCCAAGCAAGAACCGCCGCCGACGCCGCCGTCGCCGACCGGCGGCGGACCCACGCGCGGCGAGCCCCCCATCCGCGCGGCGCAGCCGCCGCGGGACACCGAGAAGATCCGCGGCAAGCGGCGCCCCTCCTAGCCCAGATCTCCTCACCTGCGCCGGGACCCATCCGGGGCTCGCGATCGCGGCGCTCCTCGCCACGCGATCGCGGCGGCGCATGCTGGCGCCCCGAGAGGTGAGGAGGAGGCCCCTCCGCGGCGGCGCGTCGCGCCGTCCTCCGTCGTCTTCATCCCGCGGCCGCCGTCCGCGGGCGGGCCTCCTCCTCGCTCCTCCCTTCGCCGACCTCAGCGCGGCTCCTCGCGCGGGGCCGCCGGCTCCGGTGGCCGCAGGTCGCCGACGAATTGCCGCGCCAGCGAGAGCGCCTCGCCGATCCCGCGGGCGACCATCGTCGAGGGGTCCGCGCCCTCGCCGAAGGAGGTGATCTTCACCTCGCCGAACTTCTGCGCGAAGGCGCCTGCCAGCGCCGGGATCCCCTTCTCGACCAGGGTCAGGCGGATCCGGTCGTCGGAGATCAGGTTGTCGACCTCGCGGGCGGCGCGGGCGACCGCCGCCTTCACCTCGCCGGCGAGGCGCTCGAGCTGGAGGTCGCGCTCCTTCAGGCGCCCCGCGGCCGCGGCCTCGAGCTCCTTCAGCTCGCCGGCGGCCTTGGCCTTGCCGAGCGCGAGCGAGGCGGCGAGCTCCGCCTCGCGCTGGGCCGTCGCGTGCTTGGACTCGAGGAGCTGGCGCTCGGCCTCGGCGTACTTCTTCTCGCGCGCGAGCTGGGCCAGGCGCACCGCCTCGGCCTGCTGCGCCTTCTCCTGCTCGAGCCCGGTCTTGGCCTTGACCTCCGCGAGCAGGCGCGCCTGCTCCCGGGCGCCCTTCTCCTCGGCGAGCTCGGTCTGGGCCTTGAGCTCCGCGAGCGCGCGGGCCTGCTCGATCAGGCGCCGCTCCTCGGCCGCGCGGGCGGCGAGCTGCTCGCGCTTGGCGGTCTCGGCGAGCTCGATCTGGGTCGTGCGGCTCTCGGCCTGGGCCTTGAGCTCGCGGGTCGCCGCCTCGCTGGCGATCTGGGCCTCCTCGATCTGTCGCCTCGCCGACGCCTCGAGCGTCGCGACCTCGCGGGCGCTCTCCATCTCGGCCATGCGGGCGCGCAGCGCCAGCTCGGCGCGGAACTTCGCCTGCATGTCCTTGAAGACCGTCTCGGAGAGGATGTTGACGTTCTGGATCTCGACCGTGTCGATGATGACGCCCCACCCGGTCGCGGTGGTGTCGTCGGTCCGGCCGCGGCCCTCGACGATCGGGACCAGCTCGGCCATCAGCTCGCGGGCGATCGCCTCCTTGCGCCGCGTCATGACGTCCTCGACGCGGAGGTTGGCGACCAGGCGGCGGGTCGAGCCGACGAACATCTCGGTCAGGATCTCGGCCAGCTTCTCCTGCGCGCGCTCGGAGTAGGAGAAGTTGAGCATGCGGAAGGTCAGCTCGGGCTCGGCGATCCGGTAGACCGCGAGGCCGGTCACCTGCACGCCGACCTTCTCGAGCGTCACCTGGTCGGCGGTGAACTGGAGGCGGTTGATCGTCGTCGGGATCACGGCGACGCTGTCCCACGGCAGCTTGAAGCAGCTGGCGCCCTGGCCGGTGCTCTTGCGCCGGACCTTGCCGCGGCGGACGTGGATCAGGTACTCGGACGGCTTGGCGGTGATGAAGCCCCAGCGCTTCATCTTCTCCGGGTCCTCGACGGGCTTCCCCTTGCGCCACTCGCTGCTCTCGTGGAAGTTGACGGGCGACTGGTCTTGCATCGGGGCGGGCTTGGCGGTCATGGCTCTCGTTCTCCTGCCCGACCCAGAGAGCACGCGCCGTGCCAGGCGCCGAAGGCCGCGTCCCTGTTCGAGTTGCGCGGCGCGGGCGCGCGGGCGCGCGGAGACGGTGGCTCGAAACGAGGCAGGTGACTCGAAACGAGTCAGGCCCTGATCTTGAGCGCCTTGAGCTTGCGCAGGAGGGTCGCGCGGCCGATCCCCATCGCCCGCGCCGCCGCGCTGCGGTTGCC
>CAZMML010000168.1:0-7264 GCA_964567335.1 uncultured Nannocystis sp.
TCGACTTCGGGATCGCGAAGGTCATGGACCCAAACGCCCCGGAGATGACCGCGACCGTCGGCGGCGTCTTCTCGCCGCAGTACGCCGCGCCTGAGCAGTACAACCGCGGCCTCGGCGCCACCGGCCCCTGGACCGACGTCTACGCGATCTGCCTCGTCCTGCTCGAGCTCATGCGCGGCGGCCAGCGCGTCTACAACCAAAAGGAGATCCAGGCGATCGCGATCGCGTGCCTCGATCCCGTGAACCGCCCGACCCCCCGCGCGCTGGGGATCGAGGTCCCCGACGCGGTCGAGGCGGTCTTCGCCCGCGCCACCGCGATCGTCCCGGGCGAGCGCTTCCCGGACCTCGGCGCCTTCTGGACCGCCCTCGGCGAGGCCCTCGGCGTCAAGAACATGGCCCCGATGGCCACCCTCAGCGCCGCCACCCTCAGCCTCCCTGGCTCGAACGAGCGCCCCGGCGCCAGCCTCGTCGCCGCCGCCGCCTCGCAGTCGACCACCAACTCCGCGGCCTCGCGCGAGGTCGCCTTCACCACCGCCTCCAAGCCGCCCGACCCCGCGCCCAGGTCTCGCGTCGCGGCGCTCGTCATCGGCTCGGTCGCGTCCTTCGGCGCGCTCGGGGCGGGCGCATGGTGGCTCTCTCGCCCCGCCCCTCCGCCCGACGCGCCTGCGGCCGTCGCCGGCCCCGACCCCGCCCGCGTCGAGACCCCGCCCGCGCCCCCGCCCGCGCCTTGCCCTGAGGGCATGACCCTGATCAAGGGCAGCAAGTTCTTCATGGGCTCCGACAACGTCGACAAGGACGCCCTCCTCACCGCCCGCCCCGCGCACCAGGTCGAGGTGCGCGACTTCTGCATGGACCTCCACGAGGTCACCGTCGCCGAGTACCGCACCTGCTCCGATCCGGGTGAGTGCAAGCGAGCCCACCGCGACGCCTTCTGGCCGCAGGGCAGCTCGAAGAAGGAGCAGTGGGACCGCTCGCGCGCCGCCTTCAGCGAGCTCTGCAACGAGGGCGTGGAGGGCCGCGAGCAGCACCCCGTCAACTGCATCACCTGGGAGCAGGCCGACCACTTCTGCCGCCACCGCGGCGCGCGCCTCCCGACCGAGGCCGAGTGGGAGTACGCCGCGCGCAGCTCGGACGGCCGCGTCTTCCCGTGGAGCGACGACCCCCCCAGCTCCGGCTTCCTGAACGGCTGCGGGACCGAGTGCAGCTCCTGGGTCGCCGATCACGAGCTCCCCGCCGTCCCGGCGCTCGACGCCGAGGACGCCGGGCACCCCGGCACCGCCCCGGTCGGCAGCCACCCCAAGGGCCGCACCCAGACTGGCCTCTACGACATGGTCGGAAACGTCTGGGAGTGGACCGCCGACACCTGGACCGCCTACCCGGGCGGCGTGCCTGGCAAGATCCCGCCGCACTTCCGCGTCATGCGGGGCGGCGGCTTCAACAGCTCCTACGCCGTCCACGCCGAGCCAGCCCTGCGCTACGCCCAGGATCCCGCGGCCCACGTCCACGCCGTCGGTTTCCGCTGCGCACGCGACCCCGGATCGAAGTAGACCGCGGGAGCACTGAACTGATCTTCAGCGGCTGCGGTCGGATCCGCGCCGCGCTTGGCCGGGGCGACGGGATCGCGCACACTCTCCCGCGCCCATGGCCTCCGCCGGACACCCCTTCTTCTGCGACGCCGCCGAGCACTTCATCGGCGACAGCGGCGCGACTGGGGAGCCCGTCTACGCCGGGATCCGGGGCGCCCCGGGGCGGATCGACGGGCACCGCCGCAAGGCCCGCTTCCACGGGCCCCGCGCCCTCGCCTTCGACGGCGCCACGGACACGCTCTTCGTCGCCGACACGGGCAACGCGGCCGTCCGCTGCGTCGACGTCCGCGACGGCGTCGTCAACACGCTCCTCACCTTCCACGACGTGCGCCCGCTGGCCCGGGTCCAGGAGTTCACCCCGAGCGGGATCGCCTGCGACGGCGAGCGCCTTGCGATCGTCGACATCCGCAACCACGTCGTCTGGTGCTACCAGCTCCGGACCCACACGCTCGCGCTCCTGGCCGGCCGCCCGGGCTCCGCCGGCTTCCAGGACGGCCCCTGCGAGCAGGCCCGCTTCTGGCTGCCCCAGGCGATCGCCGTCGCGGACCGCGGCGGCTTCATCGTCAAAGAGGCCCGGGGTCAGCGCCTGATCACCCCCGCCGGCGTCATCACCACCATGGACCTGGTACAGGCGCGCATCATGGACGATGACCCGCTCAGGCGCGCGGCGCCTCCTCGACGAAGTCGTCCAGCTCCACCCGCGTCAGCCGGAGCGAGGTCGCGAAGAGCGAGTAGATGAGGAACGCCGCCAGCGTCGCCCGGCTCTTGGTCCACCCGGGTTCGAAGCGCGGCGCCGCGATCGCGCCCGAGCGGAAGAAGGGGTCCAGCTCGAGCGCGTCGCTGAGGGTCATCCGTCCGGCGAAGAGGTAGTGGATCAGCTCCGGGCGCCCGCTCTGGATCGCCTTGAGGAAGAAGGTGTGGACCCCCATCAGCCCGCGCAGATAGACCACGTCCTTCGTGAACACCACGCCGCCGCTCACGTCCCCGCCGCGGAACACCCGCGCGGCCGAATGGAAGCTCTCGTGCGGCTCCTGCCCGGCGGCGATGAAGAAGCGGAACACGTCGATGAAGTCCGCCACCGTCAGCGCGAGGTCGACCGCCTTCACCCGCAGCGCCAAACGGCGGAGCCGGGCCAGGTCCATCGAATTGGTGATCATCTCGGCGAAGGTCGCCAGGCCCTCTTGCGTCGCCGTCGTCCGCGGCGCGCCGAGCCCGAGCGCGCGCAGGTGCGGCTGCTCGCGCCCGTTGAGCGAGGTCAGGGCGTGGACGAAGACCTCGTGCTCGGCGAGCTGCGCGACGTCGTACTCGCTGTAGCAGGTCCCGCCGCGCACGCGCACACGGGTCGGGCCGGCCGCCGCCTTGGCCGCCATCTCGTCGTCGATCACGACCGCGATCGAGCGCCCGACCAGCACATCCTCGATCCGGCGCCGCAGCATCGCCGCCACGTGCTGCGGCGTCACGCAGTAGTCCTGTTCGGCGATGTAGCCCGCGTCGCGGAAGTCCTCGGTCAGCGTCAGGAACTGCTCCGCCGCGGCCAGGTTGCTGCGCTGGCCCGGACCGACCGGATCCGCCGGCCCCCCGTAGAGGTCGAGCGAGCGCGCCGTGAATTCGGCCGTCCCGACCGCCTGCATCATCTCCGCCGCCCACACGTAGCTCCGCGCCGTGCGGTACAGGAAGCGTCCGACCGGGTGGCCGAGGTCGCACGCCGCCATGACGTCGCGGAGCGCCGCGATCTGCCGGCCGAAGCTCCCGCGCCGCTCCTTGACCCGCGGCAGCACCGGCTCCCCCGCGTGCCAGCGCTCCAGGAATTGCTCCGCCACGGACGCGGGCCAGGCGAGCTGGCTGAGCACCTTCACGTCCTTGGCGGCCTCGACGAGGCGGGCATCGAGCTCCGCGAAGCGTTCAAGCGTCAGATCCACGGCGCGATCCTCGGACATCGCGACGATCGCACGCCCGGGGCATCCCCCCAAGCCCCGCAATTCGCGCGCCTGCCGGCGCGGGACGCACGCGGACCCCCTCAGCTCACGCCCGCCTCGTTTCCAGGAGCGCCACCTTGCCGTACCCTTGCCCTCCCTCGAGCCATGGCCTTCAAAGTCGGCGCTGACATCGATGCTTTTTGTACCCGGTGCAAGCTCGACACGATCCACGTCGTCGTGGCGATGAAGCCCGCAGGTGACACGCCCAAGCGCGTCGAGTGCAAGAGCTGCCACAGCCTGCACATGTATCACGCGCCCAAGCTGCCCTCGCGGACCGAGCCCGCGCCCGCGCCCGCGGCCTTCAACCGCAGCGCCGCCGCTCGCAACCCCCCGCCGCCCAAGCCGCCCAAGCCGCCCAAGGCGGCCCCCGAGGCGAAAAGCAGCCCGACGAGCGCCACCGGCGCCCGCGAGTGGTCGCGCAAGATGGAGGAGCTGGCGATGCGGGCCGACCTCATCGTCCGCCCCTACTCGATGCGAGAGACCTTCACCGCGGGCGACCCCGTGTCGCACCCGAAGTTCGGCAAGGGCATCGTGGTCGAGGTCCTCGAGGCCAAGAAGTGCGCGATCCTCTTTGAGGATGGCCGCAAGGTCCTCGCCATGGGTAGCTGAGCGCGCCCGCCGTCGCCCCAGCTCAGCCCCTCTCTTCGCTTCGCAGCCGTACTGGCTCATCTCGGCCCCTCCATCGCGGGCTAGGCCGCGAGGCCCGTAGCAGGCGCCGGTCCGGCCGGCGGCTCGCGGAGGAAGAGCGCCTCGGCGAGGTCGTCCTCGCCGAGCGGCGCCGACGGATCGCCGCCGCGTCGCAGGTCCGCGATCGTCCGCGCGACCCGCCGCAGGCGGTGCTGCGAGCGCGGGCTCAGGCCGCGCTCCTGTCCGAGCTGCGCCATCAGCCGCGTCGCCGCTGCGTCGAGCGGTAGCAGCCGCTCGATCACCCCGTCGCTCGCCGGCACCTCGGCGTTGCTGCGCCACGGAGTCCCGCGCAGGCGCTCCGCCTGCAGCGCGCGCGCCAGCGTCACGCGCTCGCGGATCGCCGCGCTCCCCTCCCCTGGCCCCGCCTGCAGCTCGGTCGCCCGCGCGGGCCGCACCGGCACCATGACGTCGATCCGGTCGATCAAGGGCCCCGAGACCCGCTGCTGGTAACGGGCCACCGCCGCGCTCGAGTCGACGCAGGTCCGATCGCTCTGCCCCGCGAAGCCGCAGGGGCACGGGTTCATCGCCGCCAGCAGCTGGAAGCGCGCCGGGAACACTACGCTCCCGCGCGCCCGCACCAGGCGCACGACCCCTTCTTCCAGCGGCTCCCTCAGCGCCTCGAGGCACCCGCGCGAGAATTCCGGCAGTTCATCGAGGAAGAGCACCCCGCGGTGCGCCAGGCTCACCTCGCCGGGTCGCAAGAAGGGGCCGCCGCCGAGCAGCCCCGCGACGCTGACGGTGTGGTGCGGCGCCCGCAGCGGCGGCTCGCGGATCAGCCCCTCGAGACCGCGGAGGCCGGCCACCCCGTGCACCTTCGTCACCTCGAGCCCCGCCGCCGTATCGAGGGGCGGCAGGAGGCCGATCGCCCGCCGCGCGAGCATCGTCTTGCCCACCCCGGGCGGCCCGTGGAGCAAGACGTTATGGCCGCCCGCCGCCATCACCTCGATCGCGCGCCGCGCCCGCCGCAGCCCGCGGACGTCGCTCATGTCGGGGCCCTCGCGCGGGGTCTGGGCGGCGACCGGACGCGGCGGCGGCGGCGGCGGGCGCGGGCCCTCACCGCGGAGGAACGCGACGAGCTGCCCCAGGTCGCGCACCGCCAGCACCTCGAGCCCTGGCACCACCGCCGCCTCGTCATGGCTCTCCACCGACACGACCATCGTCGAGAAGCCGTGGCGCCGCGCGCAGTCGGCGATCACCAGCGTCCCCGCGGCCGCCCGGAGCGAGCCGTCGAGCGACAGCTCGCCCCACAGCAGCGTGCCTTGCAGCCGCTCAGCGGGGATCACCTCGTGACTCGCGAGCAGCGCGCACGCCACCGCCAGATCGATCCCAGGGCTGTCCTTGCGCTCGTCGGCGGGCGCCAGGTTGACCACCTGCTTGCGCGGGTGGAGCTTGTGTCCACAATGCCCGAGGGCGCTGCGGACGCGCTCCCGCGCCTCCATCAGCGCCCCGCTGGCGCGTCCGACCAGGGTCAGACCGGGGAGACCGACGCCGACGTCAGCCTCGACCGTGACGATGAATCCCTCGACGCCGAGGACGCTCGCAGAGTAGGCGCGGGTGAGCACGCCCACCCATTTTCAAGCGTCGTGCCCGGCCGAGCCCATGTCTTTCTGAAGAGTTGCGCGCGACTGGGACACCGGGTGGCCCGTGGGCGGGCCACCCATGTCCCATCGGCGGGCCGCTAGAAGATCTTCTGCAGCTTCATCGCCACGCTCATGTCGCCCTCGACCTTGAGCTTGCCGCCGACGAACGCGGTCATCGGGTCGAGCGTCTTGGCCATCAGCTTGCCGAAGTTCTCGAGCTTCATCTTGACGGTGCACTGCGCCGGCTTGTCGTCGTTATGGACCTCGTTGGCGTCGCCGCTCCCGTCGATGTAGATCGCGCCGCCCTCCTCGAAGGCGAACTTGATCGTCGCCTTGAGGGCCGGCTTTGCCGCCGCGTTGGCTCGCACCTGACTCGTGAAGGCTTCCAGGCTCATGGGTCCTGCCTACCACAGAATCGACCCGGGCGAGACCCCCGGTGAGCCTCCGCAAAATCCCCGACCGCTGCGACCAGGCGCACATCCCTTCGTCCGTCCGCCCCAGCTCGCCCGCGTAAGATGCACGCGCGATGAGCCGCTACCGCTCCGTCTTTCGCCCCGACCTCTTCGCCGGACAAACGATCGTCGTCACCGGCGGCGGCAGCGGGATCGGCCGCTGCACCGCCCACGAGCTCGCGGCGCTCGGCGCCCACCCCGTCCTGGTCGGGCGCAAGGAGGCCCGGCTCGCCGCCGTCGCCGCCGAGATCGCCGAGGACGGCGCCTCCGCCTCCTTCTTCGTCTGCGACATCCGCGACGAGGCGCGCGTCAAGGACACGATCGCCGCGATCCTCGCCGCCCGCGGTCCGGTCCACGGCCTCGTCAACAACGCCGGCGGCCAGTTCCCGGCCCCCCTGGCGGCCATCAACCAAAAGGGCTTCGAGACCGTCGTCCGCACCAACCTCGTCGGCGGCTTCCTCGTCGCGCGCGAGCTCTTCACCCAGTGCATGAGCGAGCACGGCGGCGCGATCGTCAACATCGTCGCCGACATGTGGCACAGCATGCCTGGCATGGGCCACTCCGGCGCCGCGCGGGCCGGCATGGTCAACTTCACCCAGACCGCCGCCGTCGAGTGGGCCCCGAGCGGCGTCCGCGTCAACGCCGTCGCCCCCGGCTGGATCGCCTCCTCTGGGCTCGACAACTACGAGGGCATGGCGCGGGCCCTGATCCCGCGGCTGCGCGCCGCCGTCCCGCTCTACCGCCTCGGCACCGAGGCCGAGGTCAGCGCCGCGATCGTCTTCCTGCTCAGCGAGGCCGCCGCCTTCATCAGCGGCGCCACCCTGCGCGTCGACGGCGCCGCGCCGAACGCCTCGCTGATCTGGCCGGTCACGGAGCACGACCGCTCCCGCCCCTACGAAGGCTTCCACCGCGCCAAGCTCCCCGACGTCCTGCGCTGATCATGCCCGTCCTCACCTCAAGCCTCGACACCGCCGGCGACGCCT
>CAZMML010000169.1:0-6274 GCA_964567335.1 uncultured Nannocystis sp.
CCTCGCGCTCGCCGACGCCTGTCTTCGCCGCCACCCGGGGGCGCTCGCCGCCTTCGAGGAGCGCCACCGCGACGAGCTCGCGGCGGCGCTGCGGGCCGCGGGCGTGCCGGCGGAGGCCCGCGCGGCGGCGCAGCAGCGCCTCCGCCTGCGCCTCTTCGTCGCCGAGCCGGGCGCCGAGCCGCGTCTGGTCGGCTACGCCGGGCGCGGCCCGCTCCGCGCCTGGCTGCGGGTCGCCGCGGTCCGTGAGGCGCTGATGCTGCTGCGCTCGCAGGCCCGCCGGGACGCGCACGAGGTGATGACCGAGGACGGCGAGCTCTTCGAGCGCGCGGTCCTCGAGGACGATCCGGAGCTGCTGCTCGTCCGGGAGCGCAGCCGCGGCGCGCTGCGTGAGGCCCTCGTCGCGGCGCTGGCGACCCTCGACCAGCGCGAGCGCACCCTGCTGCGCCTCTCCCTCCGCGACCGCCTCGGGGTCGAGCAGATCGGGGCGCTCTTCCAGGTCCACAAGGCGACCGCGGCGCGCTGGCTCGCGGCCGTGCGGACGAAGCTGCGCGACGCGGCCCGCGCGCGGCTCGCTGCGAGCCTCGGGCTCGAGGCGCGCGAGCTCGAGTCGCTGATCCGGGCCGTCGGCAGCCGCCTCGACCTCAGCCTCGCGGGTCAGCTCGACTCGCCGCCGGCGTGAGCTCGCACAACTCGGGGCCCTCGCCCGCGCGTGCGACAGGCGGAACCGGCCGGCATCTGGGCTGGTGAAGACCATGTCGACGCCCAACGGCTCCTCCATCCTCCGCATCTCCACCCTCCTCGCCCTGCTCTGCGCGCCCGCGTGCGGCGACGACGACGACGGCGACGGCTCGTCGTCCGCGACCGAGGGCACCGGCTCCAGCGACTCCAACTCCGGCACCACCACCAGCGCCGGCACCACCACCAGCGCCGGCACCACCACCAGCGCCGGCACCACCACCACCGGCGGCGACGCCTGCTACGGCGACTTCACCCTCGGCTCGGTGCCCTTCCACGGCGACCCGACCCTCGGCCAGGCCTGCGACGGTAGCCCGCCGAAGAACTGCGCCGACGGCACCTTCATCAACTTCGGCACCGGCGAGTGCATCTGCATCGCCCTGTGCTCGAGCCTCGGCGTCGACGTCGGCCAGAGCTGCACGCAGGACGGGACCTGGGTGTGCGAGAACATCGAGGCGACCAACCCCTCGATGAACTCGGCCAAGGCCTGCGTCCGCAAGGACTGGAACCTCTGCACCAAGGAGGGCGGCGGAACCACGACGGGCGGCGACACGAGCACGAGCACGAGCACGAGCAGCACCTCCGGCGACACCGACTCGTGCGGCGCGCCCGGCGCCCCCTGCACGTTCAGCGACGAGTGCTGCAGCCGGAGCTGCAGCTTCGACGTGTGCGACTGACCAGTCGACCCCGGCGGCGCGGCAGGGACCCCGCGGACGGCGGGCTCCCGCTTCACCTGCTCGGCGCCCTCGCTGCGATGCTCTTCTTTCGGAGCGAACGTTGGCGTCCCCGGCCCCGCTCTCGCGCGTCCCGAACGACGAAGGGCGGAACCTCGATCTGCACCCGCGAGCTCGGCGCTGCGGACCCTCTGCGGCCCCGCGCTCGCGCGCGCAAGTGCCCGGTCGAGACGCTCACGCTGCCTCGACGCGGGCGCCCCCCTCGTCGTAGAGCTCGAGCGGGACCCGCATGCGCTCGGCGATCCGCGCCGCCGCGGCCCGGACCGCGGCTTCACGGGTCGCGTCGCCCTCAGGGTGGAGCTCGAGGTGCCCGAGGTCGCGCTTCCCCTCGCTCGTGCGCGCGGCGAGCGCAAGGTAGCGGACGTCGCGGTACTCGGTGCTGACGCGGATCGTCCGCGCCTCGAGCGCCAGGGCGCCGCGGACCCGCTCGCGCCACGTCAAGAGGGCCCCGCGGCCGAACACCTCGACGCCCTCCGGGCCGACGTCAAGGCGGAGGTGGCCCTCGACGCGGAAGGCCCAGAGGACCGCGCGGAGCACGAGCCACGTGATCGGCAGCAGCACGAGGCTGCCGAGGATCGGCGACGCCACCTCGCCCCAGTCGCGCCAGCGGGTGTAGGCCGCGAAGGGGATCAGCGCGAGCAGGCCCAGGGCGAGCAAGAGCAGCAGGTACATGCAGCCGCGGAGCAGCCAGGCCGCGGCGCCCCGCCGGCGCTGCAGCCAGAGCCGCTGGCCGTCGTCGCGGGCGACGAAGGGGCGGAAGTCCGGGGCGACGTCCAAGCGCCTCGAGCGTAGCGCGGATCCCCGGGCCGGCGGCAGGGCGCGGGCCCGCGCGGGGCCGCGCCGCGTGAAACAACGGCGCGCCGGAGCCGTTGTCGCAGAGGAGGTCACGATGCGCGGCGATGGACATGGGGAGCTGGGTCGGGTGCTCCGGACCGTGGTCGAGGGGACGGCGGGGAGCCTCGGCGAGGACTTCCTCCGGGCGCTGATCCGCCACCTCGCGTCGGCGATGGGGGTCCGCTACGCGATGATCACGGAGAACCTCGACGACCCGACCACCCGCGTACAGACGCTCGGGATCTGGAGCACGAGCGGCTACCTCAACGACTTCGCCTACGCCCTCGACGGGACCCCCTGCGAGCGCGTCTACGAGGATCAGGAGGCCTACTGCCCCGCGCGGGTCCAGGAGCACTACCCGCGCGACCGCGACCTGGTGACCATGCAGGCGGAGAGCTACTTCGGCGTCCTCCTCACGGACCGCCGCGGCCGCCCGCTCGGGCACCTCGCCGTCCTCGACGACCGACCGATGACGGCGGCGCTGCTCGAGGAGCGCCGCATGATCCTGCGGATCTTCGCCGCGCGCGCCGGCGCCGAGCTCGAGCGCTGCCGGACCGAGCGCGAGCTCGAGGCGACGCGCCGCACCCTCGAGCGCACGGTGGTCGCGCTCTCGACCCCGATCCTGCAGGTCTGGCGGGGGATCCTCGCGCTGCCGGTGATCGGCGCCGTCGACCAGCCGCGCGCCGAGGCGATCATGCAGTCGCTCATGAACGCCCTCGCCAGCACCCGCGCCCGCTTCGCGATCCTCGACCTCACCGGGGTCGACGGGATCGACACCGCGACCGCCGACCACCTCCTGCGGATCGTCCGCGCGATCGCGCTGCTCGGGGCGCAGGGGATCGTGACCGGCATTCAGCCGGCGATCGCGCGCACGCTCGTCGACCTCGGCGTCGACCTCTCGCGGATCAGGACCTTCCGCTCGATGGAGGACGGCCTCGGCTTCTGCATGCGCAGCGCGCCACGAGCGTGAGCGTTCGCGGGCGCGCCGAGCGACATGTCTCTTAGGACATTATCTCGACGCGCCGCTCGGCCGCGCGCGGACCGGCCCCGCCGCGGCGCGGGTATCATCGGCGCATGCCCAAGCTGAAGCTGCTCGACATCCGCTGCATCCGGAACCAGGAGCTCGGTGGCGACGAGCCCTACCTCAAGGTCCGCAACAACAAGGTCTGGTCCTCCAACGACATGAAGGCCGGCGCCGTGGTCAGCCTGCGCTCGATCGCGGCGATCGCCTTCAAGGAGGAAGTCGAACTCACCCTGATGGAGAAGGACTTCCGCGACGACTGCCTCGGCACCGCGACGGTCACCGCCGACGCGGTCGGCCAGGGTCAGCAGGAGATCAACTTCACCGAGGAGGGCGCGCACTATCAGTTGATCTACGAGGTCATCCCGTAGCGCCGGCGCCGCCGCACCAGCCCGAGGACGACCAGCGCGAGCGGGCCCGCGGAGCCGCCGCGGCACCCGCAGCCGTCGTCCTCCCCGTGGCTCGGCGGGAGCGCCGGGCCGCCGCTGGTCCCCGAGGTGCTGGACGAGCCGGACGAGCCGCCCGGCTCGCCGCTGCTGCCGCCGGAGCCCGTGCCCGACGAGCCCGTGCCGCCGCCGCTGTCGCCGGTGCCGCTGCCGCCGGAGCTCGAGGACCCCTCGCCGCCGACGCGCGTCAGGCGGAGCGCGTCGCACACGATCGACATCTCGAGGTCGAGCGGCTCGCCGGTGTTGTCGTCGAGCCGGATCCAGTGGTCAGCGGCGGCGTCGAAGTCGAACTCGCCGAGGCTCACCCACCCGCTCGCGGCTGACTGGTCGACGGGGACCGGCGTCTCGCCGCCGCGGTGGCGGACGACGTAGGTCGACTGGTGGGTCTCGCCGAAGGGCTGCTCGATCCACGCCTCGATCGCGTAGGTCCCGGCCTCGGCGAAGAAGAGGCGCCAGATCGCGTAGTTGTCGGGGACGTCGAAGTCGGTCGCGTTGGTCCACACCAGCGAGCCGCCGTGGCCGACCTGCTCGGTGCGCCACCACTGTGGGTCGCCGTGGAGCTCGTAGCAGGCGTCGCCGTTGTCGATCGTCCCGCCCTCCGGGCCGACCACCCCGCAGGGCGGGCAGTCCGTCGGGCAGCCGATCGGGTCCTCGCCGAAGCCGCACTTCGCGTCGCCGCAGACCGAGCCGCCGACCGCGTAGCCCTCGAGCGCGGCGAGGTCGCCGTTGAAGTGGTTGACGTCGACGTTGCCGGCGATCCCCATCACGTCGCCGCAGTCGCAGTACTGGTGCATCGTCCAGGTCGCCCAGGCGTCCGGGACGAGCGGGCAGCCGGGGTTATAGTTGGCGATCCAGAGCGGGTGGTCGGCGAATTCGCCGGTCGCGAGGTGGTCGTTCCAGTAGTAGTAGCCGGTGTAGATGAAGGGGACGACGCCGGTCTCGGCCTCGATGTGGTCGAGCCACGCGCGCACGGCGTCGGCGTAGGGCCCGGGGTCGACGAAGTCCTGGCTCTCGACGTCGATCATCGGCGGCATGTCGCCCGGCTGCAGCGGGCCGAGCTTGCTCAGGAGCAGGTCGGCCTGGGCGACCGGGTCCTGCATCGGCTCGAAGTACTGGTACACGCCGGTGTGGATCCCGGCCGCGCGCGCCCCGGCGAGGTTCGCCTCGAACTTCGGGTCCTCGAACTGCAGCGCGTGCGACACCCGGACCCACGCGAAGTCGACGCCGCTGGCGCGGACCGCCGCCCAGTCGATGTCGCCCTGGTAGTACGAGACGTCGATGCCGAAGCGGGTCTCGCCCGCCGCGCAGACCTTGCCCGGCAGCGCGGGGCCGGGCCCCTCGCTCAGGCCGAGCCCGTCGCCCATCGCGGCGCCGTGCGGCCGGCCGGGGAGCGGCGCGGAGGTGAAGGGCGCTGCAGGACCGAGCAGCGCGAGGGTCAGGACGGGGAGAGCCGGGGACATGCGGTGACTTTCGCGCGCACGCGCGCGCGAGGCAAGGTCAGCGGACGCGCGCCGGGACGTGCGGCCTGCGGACCTCGCCCGCCCGGGCCCGCGCCCTCCGCGCCCCGCGCCGGGGTCCTCCCCTGCCCTCCTCGACTCTCGCCGCGCGCGCGGGCCGCCGTCTCACTCCGCCGAGGGCCCCGGCAGGTCGGCGTCGATCACCGCGTTCTTCGCCGAGAGCTCGGCCACTCCGGCCTTGTACGCGCTCTCCGTGGCCTTGTCGGTCACCGCCTTGGCGTGCTGCTCGTCGCGCTTGCCGGCGCGCTCGGCCTGACGCTCGTGGAACTGGTCGAGGCGGCTCGTGTCGAGCTTTTCGCGCTGCTCGACCGCCGTCGCGTACTTCTCCTGCTGCTCCGCCCCGCGGCGCCGCTGGACCTCGGCGCGGGCCGCGAGGACCCGCTTGTGCGCCCGCTCCTGCGCGCGGGCGTCGGCGACGTCGGCCTTGGCCCGCGCCTCGCCGGCGAGCGCCTCGTCGCGGGAGAGGAGATCGTCGCGCTTGCGCAGGCGCTCCTGCGTCGCCTCGTCGAGCGGCCCGACCTTCTTCTTCAGCGCCCGCTCCTCGGCCTCCTCCTGCCGCAGCGCGAGATCCTTGGTGCGGCGCTCTCGGGCGACCACGACCTTCTTGTGCGCCTGCTCGTGCAGGTCGCCGAAGTCCCCGGCGATCTTCGTCCGCTGCTCGCGCGCGGAGAGCTTGCGCGCGTGTTCGGCGGCGGGGCTGGCCTTGAGGTCGAGCTCGGCCGCCCGCGCCTGCGCCTTGACCGTCTGCTCCTCCGCGGAGAGCGGCAGGACCGCGGCCTTGCGCTGCCCCTCGGAGAGGGTGGCGAGCTTCGGATCGAGGCCGACCTCCTGCTTCACTCGGCTCTCCTCGGCCGAGTTCTCGCGCTTGGCCGCCGCCTCGTACGCGCCGACCAGGATCGCCGCGGCCTTCTGCCCCTCCTCGGCGGCGAGCGGCGCGGCCGCCTTCTCGTCCTCCTCCGACCACGCGCTGACGGCGAGCTTGCGGTG
>CAZMML010000169.1:6284-7255 GCA_964567335.1 uncultured Nannocystis sp.
GGGCTTCCTTGTAGTACTGCTCGTGCGGCGGTCCGGCGGAGAGCTGCTTGGTCTCCTGCTCGCCGAACGGCGTCGCGGCGGGGAGCGCCTCGCCCGCCGCCGCGAGCCGCGGCAGCGCCGGCGCCGCGAGGCCGACGAGCGCGAGCGTCTGCAGCACCTCGCGGCGCGAGCGCGGGCGCGGGGCCGCCGGCGGGGCGACCCGCGCCGCCAGCAGGCCGACCTCGGCGAGCTCGTCGAGCGCGGCGAAGATGTCCTCGCGGCCAGCCCCCGTCAGGGCCGCCAGCGCGTCGACGTCACGGGCGCCGTCGGCGAGCTCGAAGAGCCGCGCCGCCAGCCCGAAGATCGCCACCTCCTCGCCCTCGCGGCGGAGCAGCAGCGCCCCCGCCCCCTCTGTGACGACCTCCCAACCCTCTCGTGCGATCCGCGGTGAAACCACCTGGGCAGGCTAGCGTCGGCCCCGCAGCCCGACAACGCGGGCCGGTCTTGCGCCAGCCCCCGCGCGTCGTCACGCGCAGCGGGCTCGACGCGCTCGCGTCCGCTCGCTAACGTGGGCGCGATGCGACGCCTGATCCACCTCACCGCCACCCTCGCGCTCGCGTGCGCCCCCGCGACGGGCGGCACCGAGACCGGCAGCACCAGCTCGACGAGCGCCGCCAGCACGGGCCCCGGGACCGGCTCGACCACCGATCCAGGCGGCTCGACCGGGACCACCGCGGCGCCCACCACCAGCGGCGCGACCGGATCGAGCGGCGCGACGACCGAGGCCGCGAGCACCAGCTCCGCGAGCACCGGCCCGGCGAGCACCGGCCCGGTCGAGGGGAGCAGCACCGACACCACGACCGGCAGCACGGGCGGAAGCACCGGCGGCAGCACCACCGGCGGGCCGGTCGGGCTCGCGGAGCTCGGCGCGCTCGTGGTCCTCGGCGACTCGATCAGCGACGGCGGCGGCCAGCCGCCCTTCTACTACGACC
>CAZMML010000170.1:0-7246 GCA_964567335.1 uncultured Nannocystis sp.
ACGCGGTTGATGTAGACGACGCGGTCGACCAGTTCTCCGAGGGATTCAATGTCGATCATCGCAGCAAGTTCCTATCGGGCTAGAAGTCGAGCCCACCCGCGCGGGCGCCGTCGGCGAGGGCCTTAACGCGGCCATGGTAGATGTAGCCGTTGCGGTCGAAGACGACCTTGGTGATGCCTTTGGCCAGACAAGCCTTGGCGACGATGTTCCCGACCAGCTCGGCCATCTCGCGCTTCGTCTTGTTGTCGGCCTCGGACGACAGCTCCTTCACGAGCGTCGAGGCCGCGACCAACGTCGACGACGTCGAGTCGTCGATCACCTGCGCGTAGATGTGCTTGGCGCTGCGGAACACGGACAGGCGCGGGCGCTCCGAGGTCCCGGTCACCCGCTGGCGGATGCTGAGCTTGCGGCGCAGCCGGATCTGTTCTTTGGGCGAGGGCATGGTCCTACTCCCGGGCGCGGCTACTTACCCTTGCCGCGCGCCTTGCCTTCCTTGAGGGTAATCTTCTCGTTCAGGTAACGGATGCCCTTGCCCTTGTAGGGCTCGGGCGGACGGAAGCCGCGCAGGTCCGCCGCGACCTGCCCGAGCAGGCCCTTGTTCGGCGACTTGAGGTGCAGCTTGCCGTCCTTGTCGACCTCGGCCTTGACCCCCGCGGGCAGCTTGTAGCTGACCGGGTGCGAGAACCCGATCGTCAGGTCGACGACGTCGCCCTTGACGGCGGCCCGGAAACCGACGCCGACGATGTCGAGCGTCCGCTGGAACCCCACCGAGCAGCCCGTCAGCATGTTCGCGGCCATCGCCCGAGCCATGCCGTGCATCGCCCGCACCGTCTGCTCCTCGCTCGTGCGCGCGAAGTTGATCGTGTCGCCTTCGATCTTGAAGTGGATCGCAGACGGGACCTGGAAGTCCAGCGTGCCCTGCGGCCCCTTCGCCGACAAGGTCTGGCCCTTGGCCGTCACCGTGACCCCCTTGGGGATCTTCACTGGGGTTTTGCCGATACGACTCATGGTCTTGCTCCTCCAGCGACTACCAGACGCTGCAGATCAGCTCTCCGCCGATGCCCTGCCTGCGAGCCGCGCGGTCGGTCATCATCCCGCGCGAGGTCGAGACGATCAGAATCCCGAGCCCGTTGTGGACCTTCGGGATGTCCTTGCCGCGAGCATAGGCGCGTTGGCCAGGCCGGCTGAGCCGACGCAGGCCCTCGATCGCCGCCTCATCACCTTCGTACTTCAGCTTGATCTCGAGAACGCCCTGCTTCTCGTCGTCCGTCCACTTGAAGTCCGAGATGTAACCCTCCTCGCGGAGGATCTCGCAGATGCGGCGCTTCTGCTTCGACCCAGGCATCGCCACGCTCGGGTGCTGAGCGTGCAGCGCATTGCGGATCCGGGCCAGCATGTCAGCAATGGGATCAGTCATCGACATGGTTGCGAGTCCTCCACTTATGCGCGCCGGAAGGGCATCCCCAGCTTCTCGAGCAGGGCGCGACCTTCATCGTCCGTGGCCGCCGAGGTGTGAATGCAGATGTTCATGCCGGGCACCTTGTCCAGCTTGTCGATGTCGACCTCGGGGAAGATCAGCACTTCCTTGATGCCGAGCGTGAAGTTGCCGCGCCCGTCGAAGGCCTTGCGGCTGACCCCGCGGAAGTCACGCGTCCGCGGCAACGCGATCGTCATGAGACGGTCGAGGAACTCCCACATCTGGTGCCCCCGCAGCGTCACCATGCAGCCGATCTTCATCCCCTCACGGAGCTTGAACGTGGCGATCGACTTCTTGGCTCGGGTCACGACCGGCCGCTGCCCGGTGATGTTGCCCAACACCTCGAAGGCCTGCTCGAGCAGCTTCGGCTGCCGAATCGCCTCGCCGAGGCCGATGTTGAGCACGATCTTCTCGACGCGGGGGACCGTGTACACGTTCTTGTACCCGAACTCCTTCAGCAGCGCGGGGCGAGCGACGTCGCCGTAGCGCTGCACCAGGCGCGGGATATACCCGGCCTCCCGCTTGAGCGGCTCCTCCTGGACCCGCGGGAACTTGAACCCGAAGCCGGCGGCTTCCTTCTTCTTGGTGGGACCACCCCCACCTGCGCGTGCTGCCTTGGCCATGACGAAGAATTCCGGTTACTTGTCGATCTGCTCGCCCGACTTCACCGCGACGCGGACCTTGCGGCCGTCGTCGAGGAGCTTGAAGCGCACGCGAGTCGCGTCGCCCGTCTGCGGGTCGGCGATCATGACGTTGGAGATGTGGACGGGGGCTTCCTGCTTCACGATCCCGCCCTGGGGGTTCTCCCGGCCGGGCTTCACGTGCTTCGTCACGATGTTGACGCCTTGCACGACGACCCGGTCCGAGTCGAGCTCGATCCGCAGCACCTTGCCGCGGCGCCCCTTGTGTTTGCCGGCGATGACGACGACCTCGTCGCCCGAACGAATCCGCTGCATCACAGCACCTCCGGAGCCAGCGAGATGATCTTGAGGTAGTTCTTCTGCCGCAGCTCGCGCGCTACCGGCCCGAAGATGCGCGTCCCGATCGGCTGCTTCTGCGCGTCGATCAGCACCGCGCTGTTGGTGTCGAAGCGGATCACGCTGCCGTCGAGCCGACGCACCCCGCGGCGCGTCCGCACGATCACGGCCTTCATCACCGAGCCCTTCTTCACCTTGCTGTTCGGCAGCGCGTCGCGCACCGACACCACGATGACGTCACCGATGGTGGCGTACCGACGCTTGGAGCCGCCGAGCACCTTGATGCAGAAGAGCTTGCGTGCGCCCGAGTTGTCGGCGACATCAAGCAGACTTTGGACCTGGATCATACGACCGTCGCTTTCTCGACGATGGCCTGGAGCGCCCAGCGCTTGTCGCGGGACATGGGACGGCACGAGACGATGCGAACAACGTCTCCGACCTTCGCCTCGTTCTTCTCGTCGTGCGCCTTGTAGCGCAGCCGCTCGCTGACGTACTTGCGGTAGCGCGGGTGCTTGTAGCGCCGCAGCACCTGCACGACGATCGTCTTCTCCATCTTGTCCGAGACGACCGTGCCCTGGAGGACGCGGCGCCGGAGCTCGTCAGTGGTGTTCTCTTGGGTCTCGGTCATGGCCTATGCCTGCTTTCCCTCGACGCCGAGCGTCCGCTCGCGGAGGATCGTCTTGATCCGCGCGATGTCGTGGCGCAGCGCGCTGAACTGTGCGGTGTTGCTGGCCCTCTGGGTCGCCTTGGCGACGTTCAGACGGACGAGCTTGTCGCGGAGCTGACCCTCGAGCTCGTTCAGCTGTTCCGAGGTCTTCTCGCGGAGTTCCAGAGCCTTCACAGGCCACCATCCCTTCGGACGAAGCGGGTCTTGATCGGAAGCTTGTGATGCGCGCGGAGGAACGCCTCGCGCGCGAGCTCCTCGCTCACGCCCTCGATCTCGTAGAGCACCCGACCCGGCCGCACGACAGCGACCCAGAAGTCCGGCGCACCCTTGCCCTTACCCATTCGGGTCTCAGCCGGCTTCCTCGACACAGGCTTGTCCGGGAAGATCCGGATGTACAGCTTGCCGCCGCGCTTGACGTGGCGGTTGATCGCAATACGCGCCGCCTCGAGCTGGCGGGCGGTGATCCACCCGCACTCGACCGTCTGGAGGCCGAAGTCCCCGAACGACACCTCGGTGCCGCCCTTGGCCTGGCCGCCCATCCGGCCCTTCTGAACCTTGCGGTACTTGACTCTGGAAGGAGAAAGCATGCTCCGCCTCGCTTACTTCTGGGGCCGCGGGAAGCGCGGGTCGTTCTGTTGAGTCGCGCGCACGCCGTAGACTTCGCCCTTGAAGATCCAGCACTTGACGCCGATCGCACCGGCAGTCGTCTGCGCTTCAGCGAAGCCGTAGTCGATGTCCGCGCGCAGCGTGTGCAGGGGCACCCCGCCGGCCTTGTAGGTCTCGCGCCGCGACATCTCCGCGCCAGCGAGGCGCCCAGAGGCCGCCACACGGATCCCCTTGGCCCCGAACTTCATCGCCGTCTGCATCGCCCGCTTGAGCGCGCGCCGGAACGCGACCCGACGCTCGAGCTGCTGAGCGATGTTCTCCGCGACGAGCTGCGCGTTGGTCTCGGCCTTGCGGACCTCCTGGATGTTCAGGAAGACCTCGGACTCCGTGTACTTCTGGACCTTCTTCTTCAGGACCTCGACGCCAGCGCCGCGCTTGCCGATGATGATCCCCGGCCGCGCCGAGAAGATGTTGATCTTCAGCTTGTTCGCAGCCCGCTCGATCGTGATGTCGGCGATGCTCGCCGCATAAAGCTCCTTCTTGAGGAAGCGCCGGATCTTGACGTCTTCGTGGAGCCACTGGCGGTAGCGCTGGTGCTCGAACCACTTCGAGCTCCAGGTGCGGACGATCCCCAGGCGGAAGCCTACCGGATGTGTTTTCTGGCCCATTAGCTGCGTACCTCCGCCACTTCGAGGTGGATGTGGCTGGTCTTCTTCAGGATGCGGTTGGCCCGGCCCATCGCCCGCGGGCGCCAGCGCTTCAGCGTCGGGCCTTGGTCGACGGTCACCTTGGTCACGACGAGTTTGTCGACGTTGACGTCGCCCTTGTCCTCGGCGTTCGCGACCGCCGACACGAGCAGCTTGAAGAACTGCTTGGCGCCGGACTTGTGCAGGAAGCGCAGGTTGTCGATCGCGCGCGACACCTGCTGGCCGCGGATGAGGTTGGCGATGATCCTCGCCTTCCGCGGGGTGATGCGAACATAGCTGAGACGTGCGGTGGCCATGGGTACCTCGAGACCTACTTCTTCGCGGCGGCCTTGCGGTCACCCGAGTGGCCGCGGAAGGTGCGCGTGGGGGCGAACTCGCCGAGCTTGTGGCCGACCATGTTCTCCGTGATGAAGATCGGGATCCACTTGTGGCCGTTGTGAACCATCACGTTCGCACCGACGAACTGCGGCAGGATCGTCGACCGGCGCGACCACGTCTTGACGACGCGCCGGTTGCCCTCCTTGAGGGCTGCCTCGATCTTGTCGACCAGATGCGAGTCGGCGAAGGGGCCTTTCTTGATTGAACGAGCCATGCCTTACTTCTTCCTGCGGGAGACGATGAACGTGTCGGTCCGCTTGTTGTGGCGGGTGCGGTAGCCCTTCGACAGCATGGCCCACGGCGAGCAAGGGTGCCGACCGCCGGAGGTCCGACCCTCGCCGCCACCCATCGGGTGGTCGACCGGGTTCATGGTGACGCCGCGGTTGTGCGGACGCCTGCCGAGCCACCGCGTGCGGCCGGCCTTGCCCAGACTGACGCGGCTGTGGTCACCGTTGCTGAGCACGCCGACGCTCGCGCGGCAGTCGACGTGCACGCGGCGGACCTCGCCGGAAGGCAAGCGGACCTGCGTCCAGTCACCCTCGCGGGCCATGAGCTGGGCGCCCACGCCTGCGGTGCGCACGAGCTGGCCGCCCTTCCCGATCTTGATCTCCACGTTGTGGATGATCGTACCGATCGGGATGCTCTTCAGCGGGAGACTGTTGCCCGGCTTGATGTCCGCCGTCTGGTCGCTGATCACCGTGTCGCCGACCTTGAGCCCTTCGGGGGCCAGGATGTAGCGCTTGTCGCCGTCCGCGTAGTTGATCAACGCGATGAAGGTCGTCCGGTTCGGGTCGTACTCCACGGTCGCGACCTTGCCCGGTACCCCGAACTTGTCGCGCTTGAAGTCGATGACCCGGTAGAGCTGCTTGTGACCGCCGCCCCGGAACCGCGCCGTCTTGCGGCCGTAGTGGTTGCGGCCAGTGTGACGATCGATCTTCTCCACCAGCGGGCGGTGCGGCTCAGTCGCCGTCACTTGCTCGCGGGTGTTGACGCTCATCCCGCGCCGACCCGGAGACGTCGGCCTGTAGACTTTAATGCCCATGGTGCGCTCCCTTTAGCCCTTGTCGGCCTGCTCGCCGTAGAGGTCGATCCGGTCACCGGGGTGAACGGTCACGACCGCCTTCTTCCACGAGCGCTGCTTGCCGCTGTACTTGCCCACGCGGCGGACATCGCCGCGGACCACCATCGTCCGCACGTCCTTGACCCGGACGCCGAAGACGACCTCGACCGCCTTGCGGATCTCGATCTTGTTGGCCGCCTTGGCGACCTCGAACACGAAGTGGTTGTGCTTGCCCTGCTGGTCGGTCGACTTCTCAGTCACGACCGGGCGGATGATGATCTGCTGCGGCGTCATGGGGTCTCCTTGGCCTTCGGCGCGCTCGCTACGAGGCGAGCTTCGACCTGGCGCAGCGACGCCTCCGAGATGAGAAGCTTCGGGAAGCGCAGGATGTCGTAGACGTTGATCCCGCGAACGTCGAGGAAGCTCGAGTCTGCGAGGTTCCTCGCGCTCAGCCGCAGGTTCTTGTTGTCGCCGCTGTCGACGACCAACGCGCGGTCAGCCTCGAGCTGCTTCAGAACCTGCGCGAACGCCTTGGTCTTCGCCTCGCCGAGCTGGAGATCGCGCAGCACGACCAGGTTGTTGTCGCGCACGCGGAGCGTCAGCGCCGTCCGAAGCGCCCCGGCCATCACCTTCTTGTTGACCCGGAAGGCGTACGAACGCGGCTTCGGCCCGAACACCGCGCCACCGCCGCGGAAGATGTTGGCCCGCCGCGAGCCGTGGCGTGCGCCGCCCGTGCCCTTCTGCTTGTACATCTTCTTGCCGGTGAGGTTCACCTCGGCGCGGGTCTGGGTCGAGTGCGTCCCGGCGCGGCGAGCCGCGCGCTGGTAACGAACCACCTCCCACAGCAGGTGCTCCTTCACAGGCGCGGCGAACACCACGTCGGCGACTTCGATCTCGCCGACGCTGGCGCCAGTGAGGTCCTTGACGATGAGCTTGGCCATGACTCAGTGCCTCAGGTCTTGATCTCGACGTCTACGCCCGCCGAGAGGTCGAGCTTCATCAGCGCGTCGAGGGTCTGCTTGTTCGGTTCGAGGATGTCGAGCAGCCGCTTGTGCGTGCGGATCTCGAACTGCTCGCGCGACTTCTTGTCGATGAAGGGGCTGCGGAGCACCGTGTACTTGTTGATCCTCGTCGGCAGCGGGATCGGCCCGGCCACGGTCGCGCCGGTGCGGCGCGCCGTCTCGGCGATCTCGCTCGCCGACTGGTCGAGCAGCTTGTGGTCGAAGGCCTTGAGCCGGATGCGAATCTTGAGCGTGTCCACGGTAAGCTCCCTGTGCGCCGTCTACTCGAGGATCTTGGTGACGACGCCGGCGCCGACAGTCCGGCCACCCTCACGGATGGCGAACTTCAGGCCCTCCTCGCAGGCGATCGTGC
>CAZMML010000171.1:0-7229 GCA_964567335.1 uncultured Nannocystis sp.
CGACGCGGTAGTAGAGGCGGCCTGCGCCCTCCTTGCTGATCGTCAGCTCGCCCTGGCCGAGCTTCTGTACCTCGCTCATCGGGATGTCGACGTGCTGGCGGTCGGTCTGGCGGCCGACGAAGCGCTGCTCGCCCGCGAACTTGGTCCCGAGCCAGGCGCGCGCGACGAAGTCCGGCGTCACCTTCTCGTAGGTGCGGAAGTAGCGGTCGAGCGCCAGCAGCACGAACGCGTTCTCCTGGGTGCTGCTCCAGCGGCCCGCCTTGCGGTGGGCGAGGAGGCCTTCGACCAGCTTCGGGGCCAGGTCGTTCTGCGGCTGGTCGGCGATCAGCGCCTCGAGCATCAGCGCGTCGACGCGGCGGTCCGAGTGGAGCAGCACGTGGCCGCCGTCGGAGTAGCTCGTCACGTAGTGGGCCGCGCCCGCGGTCTCGTCGACGCGGTTGCGGGCGTGGAGCCGGATCGCCTCGAGCTCGGTCTTCGAGGCCGCGTCGCCGATCAGCGCCGAGTAGATCCAGGCGACCGCCTCCATCGGCAGCTTCTCGACCCCGCCCGCCTCCTTGATCAGCCGCCGCGCCCGCGCGGGGTCGCCGAAGCCGTGGAGCCGCCGCGTGTAGAGCGCGTACGCGATCAGGCTCCGCCGCGCCTCCTCGCCGTAGTAGTAGGGGATCCGCGACTCGATCGACGACAGGTAGCTGCGCGCCCGCGAGATCATCTCGCTCGGCACCTCGTAGCCCTTCTCCTGCGCGCGCGCGAGCGCGTGGGCGACGTGGATCGACAGGTAGGGGTACGAGCGCTCGCCCCAGCGCCAGAAGCCCCAGCCGCCGTCCCAGTTCTGCAGCGTCTTCAGGCGCTTGATGTCGGCGCGGACCGACGCCTTCAGGTCCTCGGGCGGCGGCAGCCCCTCGGCCTGGAAGGCCTTGAGGACGTCCTGCAGCGCGACGATCGCCAGCATCCGCGACGACACCTGCTCCGCGCACTCGAAGGGGTAGCGGACCAGGTAGAGCAGCGCGTCCGTCAGGCCCGCGAGCGCCGTCGACGTCGTCGTCAGCTCGAGCCCGCCGAACTCCGCCACCACCTTGCTCGGCGCCTTGACCGGCTGCGCCACCGCCCCGGCGTCGATCGTCCCGTAGGTCGCGAAGGCCTCGGTCGTCGCCGGCGTCCACACCGGCAGCGCGACCTCGGCCGCGTCGGAGAAGCTCCCGCTCTGCGCCGCGAACTGGAAGCGCGCCGTGCCGGCCGACTCGGTCGTCGCCGGGAAGCGCACCTCGACGCGCTCGTCCGGCGGGACCGTCACCTTGCGCCCGGACCCCGCGGTCAGGCGGGCGTTGCTCGCCCGCATCGCTACCTCGACCGTCAGCGCCTTCTTGCTCTGGTTCTGGACCACCACCGGCATCTCGACGCGGTCGCCGTAGTTGAGGAAGCGCGGCGGCGAGGGCCTCACCATCAGCGGCCGCTTGGCGGTGATGTTCGCCTCCCCGGCGCCGAAGTGCTTGTCGCCCGCGGCCGCGACCGCCATCACCCGGTAGCGGGTCAGGTTGTCGGGCAGCTTCACCTTGACCTGCGCCTTGCCGCGGGCGTCGGTCGGGACCGCGGGGGCGAAGACCGCCAGCGCGCTGAAGTCGCTGCGCAGCGCGATCGGCTTGCCCTCCTCGGCCGCCACCTCGGTCGGCATCGGCGCCGGCATCTCCTCGGCCTCACCGTCGTCGTCGCGCGCCATCGCGGCCTTCTTGAGGGAGACCTTCTTGGCGTCGGCCATCTTGTCGCCCTTCGCCTTCTCCTTGCGCTCCGCGCCGTCCGCCGAGGGCGCGGCCATCGCCCCACCCGCCGGCCCGCCGCCGTCGAGCATGCCGTCGACGTTGCCGCGCACCGGGCTGACCGCGGCCGCGAGCTCCGGCTTGGCGAGGACCAGCAGCTCGCGCAGGTGGTGGTCGATCACGTGCGCCTCGCGCTCGAGGTAGAAGGTGGCGATCGGGTCGGGCCAGCGGTAGCCGGTCAGCGAGAGGACCGACTCGTCGACCACCACGACCGCGACCTCGCCGCCCGCGACCGGCTTGCCCCCGGCGTCGCGCAGCTCGAGGTCGACGACGGTCTCGCCGCCCGGCGGCAGCTCCTCGTCGCGCGGCCGCGCCGTCAGGGCCCGCGTCCGCTGGCGCGGCGGCACCGCCAGTTTGAGGGAGCGGACCGCGTAGGCCGGCCGCCGCGGCAGGCTCGGGTCGGGCGTCCCGTCGTCGCGGCTCCGCGCCGCCGCCCCGACCAGGTCGACCTGGGCCCACAGGTTCGGCACGTGGCCCTCCTCGATCGGGATCCGCAGCTTCGCCGTCCCGCCCTTCACCTGGAAGCGCTCCGTCTTGACCAGCCCGCTGCGCCGCAGCGTCAGCGTGCCCTCGGCCTCCGGCCAGGGCGCGACCACCAGCAGCTCCGCGACGTCGCCCGCCTTGTACTCCTCCTTGTCGGCGATGAGCCCGGCCTTCTCCTGCGCGACCTCGCGGCTCGGCGGCGTGTCCCCGCCGGCCACGTACACGTCCGTGCGGGTCAGGCTCGTGCGCCCGCGGGCGTCCGCGACCCGCGCCTCGATGCGGTAGACCCCGCCCTCGCGCGCCACGAAGTCGCACTTCGAGGCCTTCTCGGTCGAGCTCACGTCGCAGCGCTGGGTCTCGGCGACCTTCTGCTTGAACTGGCCGCGCTCGTACTCCCAGCTCATCCGCTGCGCCAGCACCGTCGCCGACTTGCCGGGGACCAGCTTGCCCTCGAGGTCAGACACCACGACGTCGACCGGCAGCCGGTCGCCCTTGTTGTAGAAGGGCCGCGCGCTCTTGATCCCGACGTAGAGGTCCGCCGGGTGGACGACGAAGGTCGTCCGCCCGGTCCACTGCTGGCGGTTCACGTCCTGCGCGCTGCCCTCGGCGGTCACCGTCCAGGGCCGCTCGGGCTTGCCCCACACGAAGTCGGCGCGGATCCGGTGCTCGCCGGTCTCGTCGGTCTTCCCCGCGAAGGTGAAGCGCCGGATGTCCTTGCGCTCCGGCCCCGAGTACCACCAGCGCCAGCCCCAGTCGTCCTCGATCCCGAAGCGGTACTCGTCGAGCCCCGGCGGCGTGTAGCGGCCGCCCTCCGCGCGGACGTTCCACTGCACCTCGGCCGCCGGCAGCCCCCCGCCCGAGAAGTAGTTCGCCTGCAGCGTCAGCTCCGCGCTGGTCCCGACCAGGTGCGGCCCCTCCGACGCGCTCACCTTCACCTCGTACTCGGGGCGCCGGAACTCCTGCACGTTGATCGTGTGGCTGTGCGACCAACCGCCCGCGGTCAGGTAGAGGCTCGCGGACCCGAGGTTCATCGTCCCGGGCAGCGCCAGCGAGAGGTCGAAGCCCCCGGCCGCGTTCAGCTTGGTGTCGCCCTTGAGCACCTCGTTGCCCTGCGGGTCGCTCAGGCGGTAGCTGACCGAATCGGCCTTGATCGACCCGAGGTCGCCGCCTGGCCCCTGGAGCACCGAGCGGATCCACCCCTTCAGCTTGACCGTCTCGCCCGGCTTGTAGAGCCCGCGGTCGTCCGCGACGTACCAGCGGTAGGTCTCGAAGGTCGGCTGCTTCGACCAGCCGTAGCTCCCATCGTAGAAGTAGTAGGTCGACTGCGGCACGAACGCGACGTCGCCGCCCTTGCGCGCGACGAGCCAGTGCCCCTTCTCCCCGAGCGGCAGCACCGAGAGGCCGTCCGCCCCGCTGCGCCCGCGCCCGCCGCTCGGCGCGATCGAGACCTCGACGTCCGCCAGCGGCGAGCCGTCCGCGAGGTCCGTCGCCCACGCGACCAGCTCGTCCTGGTCGACGAAGGCCGTGAGCCCGATCTTCGTCACCTGCGCCCAGGTGATCGAGAACTGCCGCTCCCAGCAGTCCTTCGGCTGGTTCGGCTGCTCGACGAACGCGATCACGTGGCCGAGCCCGGCCTTCAGCGCGGGCGAGAGGTCGACCACCGTCTCGACCAGCTCGTCGTCCTTGCTCTCGACCGTCACCGTGCGCGTCGACACCAGCCGCCCCGGCGGCTCGGGGATCGGCCGGTTGTCGCGGCAGTAGAGGTCGTCGCGGTACGCCCGGTAGCGGCCGTACTCCTCGGGGGTCACCGCGTAGAGCCGGACCTTCAGCTTGCGGTGGTTGATCGTGAACATCGACAGCCGGGGCCCGCCGGCCGGGTCGACGACCATGAAGTCGCGGTCAGGGCCCTGCAGGCTCGGCTCGGCCCGCGTGGTCGTGAACTGCCGCTGCACCGCCTTCTCGAGGCGCTGCCCGAACACGTCCGGCACCCCCGCGTCGATCGTCACCGAGTAGAGCGTCCGCCCTCGCGTCGCCCCGCTGATCACGATCTGGTCGCCGATCGCCGCGACCTTCATCCCCGGGATCGCGGGCTCCACCCGCACGACCTTCGGGTCGAACTTCTCGCCGTCGATCGGGTTGTTGAACTCGAACACGAAGGGCGCGAGCGGCCGACACTCGCCCCAGCCGCACTCGGCGCGCGTGAGCGCCATCGGCTGGTAGGTGTAGAAGGACCAGGTCGAGGCCGGCGCCGTCCGCCGCGGCCCCTCCGCCGACGGGATCTGCGGACCGACCTGCACCTCGACGCTGGCCGCCGGCGGCAGCGGGCTGCTCGCCCGGAAGGCCACCACCCGGCCCGGCTCCGCCTGAGACACCAGCCCGCGCGCCGCTTCATCGGCCTCGATCTCCGCCGCGCTCGCCAGCCGGATCGGCACCTCCTTGCCCTGGACCTTCAGCTTCGTCACCCCGAGGATCGCCTGCGGGTCGACGCGCTGGTCGAAGCCCGCCACGATCACGGGCTCGAGCCGCTGCGGCCCCGAGTACGGGAGCCGCGTCTCCAGCCGCGGCGGCGGCGTGCTGAAGGTCCACTCCTTCGCCGCCGCCAGCGCCCCGCCGGTCGCCGACTTCGACCCCGCGGCGATCTTCACCCGGTAGTCGGTCGCCATCGGGAAGCGCCCCTCCGGCTCGAACATCACCGTCTTGGCCCCGACCCAGCGCCACGACCCCTTCGGCTGCGGCTCGAGCTGCACCGGCACCGGCAGCTTGGCCAGCTCCGCGTGGCTGGTCACCGGCACCATCGGCTGCGAGAACGACACCGCGAGGTGCGGCGCGAGCTCGACCTCCCCCTCCGGCATCGCCCGCGTCACCGCCAGCGGCCCGGCCTCGGCCCGCTCCGGCGCGGCCGCCTCGCCCGGCGGCGGGAAGGGCTGCGGCACCGTCTTCCCCGGCCGCGGCGGCGGCAGGCTGCGCTCGCGCAGCGCGAAGCGCTTCTTGTCGCCCCCCTCGGTCGCCAGCGCCGGCAGCCGCGCGAGCACCTTCGCCGCCTCCGCCTCCGAGAGCGGCTCGGTCTTCGCGAGGGCCACGCCCTCCGCCGACGGGATCGTCTCGCGCGACTCCCGGAGCCGGATCTCGAGGCCCTCCGGCGCGTCCTCGGGCGGCTTGAGGAGGTCGATGTCGCGGGACTCCTTCTCGACCGAGAGCGCCTCGCCGATCACCGGCGACCCCGGCCCGGGACCTCGCGTCGCGGGGCACGAGACGAGCAGCGCGAGGGAGATCGTCGAGGTGATGATGACGCGGAGGCTTCGCCGAAGGATCACGACGCGGACTATACGCCGAACCCGCGCGTACGATCTCGCCGCGCTCGCCCGCTCGCTCGCGCACGGGCGCCCTTGCGCCCCGACCTCGACCCGTGGGACCCGCGCGAAGGACGAGGACACCAAGCACGACCGACGCGCCGGACCGCGACCGCCCGCGCACGCCCCTCGTGGACATCGCGCGGCGCGAGGACGCCGCCAGGGCCGAAGCCCGCGACCGAGACTCTCGGGGGCTCCGCTTCGTGGCGATGGCGCCTCGGAAGGTCTGTGGCGCGATGGCCGAGATCCTTCCGCCACGCAGGGCGCGGTCTCGCCGCCACGCTGGCCCCGGACTCCCAGGCCCGGCCGGTCGCAAGCCCGGGGAGTGGAGCGCTCGAGCCCCTGATCGCCTCGCTGGCACCAGCGACGGGACGCGCACGCCCTTCGACGTCCCTGCGGCCGCGACGCGCTCACCGTCTCCTTCGTGGAGATCGATGGGGGCTTCGGCGGCGGCGCACCCGCAGCGGATCCCGGGTCAACGCCAGCCGCCGCGGATCGGGTGCGCACACGCTATGCTCGCCTGATGGCGGGACGGGCCTTCGATCGTCACCTTCGGATCCTCGAGGACGACGACCCCGACTACCTGCAGCGGACCTGGGAGTCGTCGGCGGGCTACTTCCTCCGTGAGGCGGTCAAAGGTCATGACGTCGCGGGGGCCCTCGCGGCGCTCGAGCGCGTCTATCTCGAGGCGACGCAGATCGGCGCGATGCGGGCGGCCGCCGCGGCGATCGCCGCGCACGAGCTCCGGACCGGCGACGTGTCGCGGCTGCGCGGTCTGCTGGTCCGGGCGAAGTTCAAGGACTGGCTGATCGAGGGGATCGAGGACGCCGTCGGCAAGGGCCTGAGCCTCGGCCCCGCGGTCGCGCTTCTGATCGAGTTCATCGCGGTCCGCGAGCCGATGATCCGGGCGCTGCTCCTCGCGCACGCGCGGCGCGAGGCCGACTTCCTCGCGCTCGCCGGGGCGGTCTCCCGCGGGGCCCCCGCGCAGCTCGCCGAGCTGGTCTCGGAGGCCCAGGCGCAGGCGATCGACGTCACGCCAGCGCTCCCCGTGCTCGCGGCGCAGCTCGCGGAGCCGCGGCTGGCGGCCCGCGCCGCCGCGGGCCTCGCCTGGCTCGCGGAGCGGGAGGTCGACCTGCGGACGGTCGTCGCCGACCTCGCGGCGCACGCCGCCGACGCGGATGACAAGGTGTCCTCTGGGACAGCCTACGCACTCGCCTCCTTCCACGCCGCCTCGCGGGCGTGGGCAGAGGTCGACGCGCTGCTCGGGGTCGGGCCTGCGAGCGCTCGGCGCTCGGCGGCCCAGGCCCTGCGCGCGCGCCTGCTCGGCAAGCGCGACGACACAGCGGCGCTCGTCGATCGCGTCGCGGACGGGGTCTTATCGGGCGATCCGGAGACGCGGACACGCAGCGCACAGGCGCTGCTCGAGGCGCGGCACCGTGGCCTGCGCGCGCGGCCCTCGCCGGAGGTCGTCACGCGGCTCGTCGCGGCGCTCGACGCGACCGTCGCGGCGCTGCTCCACGCCCTCGTGCCCGCGGAAGAGCTCCTGGCGGTGCTCGCGGACGCCGACTCGGAGGTCGCGAGGCGG
>CAZMML010000172.1:0-7223 GCA_964567335.1 uncultured Nannocystis sp.
AAGACCGGGGCGACGTCGTCCCAGCCCCAACCCGAGGCGCCTGCGGCGACCCAGCCTTCGAAGTCGGCCGGATGGCACCACTGATGCATCATGGCGTTCATGTTCGACGAGCCGCCCAGCATCTTCCCGCGCGGGGTGTAGATCCTTCGGCCCCCGACCCCGGCCTGCGGCTCCGTCTCCAGGTTCCAGTCGTGGTCGCCCTTGAAGAGCCTGGTGAGGCTCTTGCCGATCATCGCGGTGTTCTTGTTGGCGAGCGCGGTCATCGCCTGGCCGAGCTCGGTGGTCGCGGCGCTGCGCCGCGCTCGCATCGCCGCGGCGTCGCCGCCGACGAGCGCGCCGTCGCCGACGGCGCTCTTGCGCAGCTTGCCGCTCAGGTCCCGGGCGTCGATCGCGGCGGAGAAGCGGCGGAGGTCGTTCCAGGTCTTGACCGGCGCGCTGAGGCCGAGCTCCGCCATGCTCTTGTCGTCGTAGGCCCGGCGCCGTCGCGCGTACTCGCGATCGAAGCGCTCGGAGACCGAGAGCTCCTCTTCGGGGCGGAGGCCGCCCTCGCCCTGGACGCGCCCCGGCGAGGCGGGCCCAGCGGCGCGGTAGAGGCCGAGGGCCCCGGCGGCCGACTCGCCGCGCGCGACGTGGGTCGCGGCGCGGTCGGCGAGCTCCTCGTGGCGGTCGCCGGGCCTGCCGATCCCCCGCGGGAGCTCGATCCCGGCGCGCTGCTGGACCACGTGAGCGGCCTCGTGGGCGGCCGTGAAGAGCGTCGGGGCGGCGCCGAAGACGACGTGTTCGCCGGTGGCGTAGGCCTCGCTCTGCAGCGCTCGCGCGGTCGCCCGCGCGTCCGGGTCCGTGTGCGCGAGGACGCCGCGGAGGTCGTGGGCCTCGCCGAAGGAGCGCTGGATCTCGGCGAGGAAGGGGAGCTGCGTCGCGGCCGTCTCGGCGCCGCGAGCCGCGAACGCGTGGATCTCGTCCGCGGTGCGAGAGGAGGAGCCGCGGAGCTGCACCGGGGCTTCAGGAGCGGCGGTGAGGACGGTCGAGGCGGAGACGGCCCGGAGCCCGGCTCCGGCCCTGGGTCGGGGCTCCCCGGTGGTGAGCTCTCGCGGTCGTCGGAGCGGTGCGCGTGCGGGCATGAGAGCCTCGACCCACGACGCTACGGAGCGGCGTGACGGCCGTCAACGCGCGATCGCAGCCGGATCAGCTCGGGATCAGGCGCACGTTCACCTCGGCCGAGGGATCGAAGGGCGAGCCCTTCACGTCGGCGATGCACTTGACGACGAGGCGCACGCGCGGGTCGCCGGCGGCGGCGTTCGGATCCGGGAAGCCGGCGCGGGCGAGCACGCCCGCGCAGTCGACGTCCGAGACGAGCCAGGGCTGGGTGATGACCTGCCCGGCCTTGAGGTCGCAGGGCATGATCAGGCACCCGGGGCCGTAGCTGGTGTTCGGCTCGGGATCCTTGCCGGTGCAGACGAGGTGCGGCGACTCGACCTCGCCGGACTTGGTGTAGAGCCACACCTCGTACTTGGTCGCCAGCAGCGTGCACTCCTGCTGCGCCTCGATCACCATGGTCCCCTTGAGGACGCTGTCCGTGACGGGGAAGGTCGCGCTCTCGGCGGGCTGGCGCTCGATGACCGTGATCGTCACCTTCGCCATGTTCTTGCCGCCGAGGAATTGTTTGGCCTTGTCGAAGAAACCCATAAGGCGGCCCTCCTAACACGGGGCGCGCATCCGCGCCAGCGCCGTCTGGGTGGCGACGACTTGGGTCTCGCGTACACGTGAGACTCGCGGGCGCACATCGACGCACCACATGGTCGATGTCAGAGGGTCGGTCTGGCTGGCGCACGTGCGGTCGTGCCTGGCGTCCGCTCCGACCTGCGAGTCGGTCATCAGAAGCCGAGACTGTCGCGTCTCTCGTTCCGGAGGATACTTCCCTCATGGGGACGTGGGAGGTGGATTGCGGGTGAGTGCTGCGCCGATCCCTGTGAACGAGGAGGCGCGGCTCGCGGCGCTCGCGGAGCTCCAGATCCTCGACACGGCGCCGGAGCCGGAGTTCGACAACCTCGTCGACCTGGCGGCCCGGACGAGCGAGACGCCGATCGCCCTGATCAGCCTCGTTGACCGCGATCGGCAGTGGTTCAAGGCGCGGGTCGGCATCGACGCGCGCGAGACGCCGCGGGAGTTCGCGTTCTGCGCCCACGCGATCCTCGAGGACGGACCCTTCGTCGTCCCTGACGCGACGGTTGATCCGCGCTTCGCCGACAACCCGCTGGTGGTCGGCGCGCCGAACATCCGGTTCTACGCCGGGATGACGCTGACCTCCGAGACGGGGTACCGGCTCGGGACGCTCTGCGTGATCGACGATCGGCCGCGTCAGGCCAGCCCTGAGCTCCGCGGCTCGCTCACCGCGCTGGCGCGGACGACCTCCTCGCTGATCGAGCTCCGCCACCGACGCCTGCGCGACCGCGCGTTCGCGGCCGAGCAGGCGCGGACGGCCAGTGATCTCCAGCGCACGACGACCCTCCTCCGCCGGATCGCGGGGGCGCAGCGCGAATTCCTGGTCGGCGCCCCCCCGCGGATCATCTTCGGCGAGCTCCTCGACGCGCTGGTCGCCGCCAGCGAGAGCGAGTACGGGTTCATCGCCGAGGTGCTCCACGACGGCGAGGGTCGGCCCTTCCTCCAGACCAGCGCGATCACCGACGTCGTCTGGAGCGGGCCGCACCACCACACCATGGCCCAGCGCACAGCCGAGGGGATGCGCTTCACCAACCTGGACACCCTGTTCGGGTTGGTGATCCGACAGGGAGCGGCCGTGATCTCGAACGCGCCCGCGAGCGACCCCCGACGCGGCGGGCTGCCTCCAGGACACCCGCCGCTGCACTCCTTCCTCGGCGTCCCCTGCTTCGCCGGCGGCGAGATGGTCGGGATGATCGGCGTCGCCAACCGGAAGGGCGGCTACTCGGAGCGCGACGTCGACACGCTCGACGCGTTGACCGGCACCTGCGCGGCGCTCTTCAGCCACCTCCGCGTCCGGCGGCTCGGGCGCGAGGCCGAGGCGAGGCGCCGGCGCAGCGACGCCCGGCTCGGCGCGATCATCGAGTCGGCGAACGAGGCGATCGTGTGCCTCGATCAGGCCTCGGCGATCCGCACCTGGAACCCCGAGGCGACGCGGATCTTCGGCTGGACCGTCGACGAGGCGGTCGGCCGCGACTTCGTCGAGCTCCTCGCCCCCCCGGATCGTCGCGCGGCGGCGCGAGAGCTCCTCGCGGGGGCGCTCGAGGCCGGGGGGAACCTCGGGCAGGTCTTCGAGGTCGAGGGGGTCGGCCGCGACGGCCAGCGGGTCCCGCTCGACGTCTCGCTGGCGCGGGTGGCGTGCGGCGGCGAGATCGAGCTCAGCGCCTTCATGCGCGACGCGACCGCGCGCAAGGCGGCGGAGCGCGAGCTGCGGGCGCGGAGCGACGAGCTGGCGCGGGTCAACGTCGAGCTCGGCGAGGCGCTGCGGATCAAGGACGAATTCCTCGCCACGGTCAGCCACGAGCTGCGGACGCCGCTCCAGGCGGTGATCGGCAGGACCGCGTCGCTGCTCGCGGGGCACCACGGGGCGCTCAGCGCCGTCCAGAGCGAGGTGCTGCGGACGATCGGCGCCAGCGGCGAGCTCCTCCTCCAGCTGATCAACGACCTCCTCGATCTGACGAAGGTCGAGGCCCAGCAGCTCGCGCTCAAGCCCGGCGTCGTCGACGTCGCCGGCGTGGTCGAGGCGTCCATCGCCGTGGTCGAGGCGCTCGCCGAGCGGAAGTCGCTGCGGATCGAGCGGGACATCGAGGCGAAGCTGCCGTCCCTCCACCTCGACGCGCTGCGCTTCGAGCAGGTGCTGATCAACGTGCTGAGCAACGCGGTGAAGTTCACGTCGGAGGGATCGATCAGGGTCCGCGTCCGCCTCGACCCCGCGGGTCCGCGGCTGGTGGTCGAGGTGGAGGACACGGGCATCGGCATCCCGGCGGATCAGCTCGAGCGCATCTTCGACCCCTTCACCCAGGTCGACGGCGGCCTCCGCCGCCGCCACGCGGGCACCGGCCTCGGCCTCGCGTTGACCCGGCGCCTCGTCGAGCTCTTCGGCGGCACGATCGCCGTGAAGAGCGCGCTCGGCGTGGGCTCGACCTTCACGATCTCGCTGCCGGTCCAGACGCTCGACGCCGAGCGCCAGGACGAGCGCCAGCGCGCGGACGAGCGGCGGAGCCGGCGGCTCCGGGTCCTCCTCGCCGACGACAACGAGATCAACGTGCTGACGATCTCGGCCTTCCTGGAGGCGTCCGGCCACGAGGTCCTGGTCGCCCACGACGGCGGCGAGGCGGTCGCGCTCTTCGAGGCGCAGCATCCGGACGTGATCCTGCTCGACCTGCAGATGCCCAATGTCGACGGCATCGACGCCGCGCGGAGGATCCGGGCGACGCCCGGGCGCCATCAGCCGCCGATCGTCGCCCTCACCGCGATGGGGCGCACGTCCGACCGCGCGCGCTGCCTCGAGGCCGGCTTCGACGCCTTCCTGACCAAGCCCGTGACCCCGGAGCGGCTCGACGCGATGATCGCCGCGGCCGTGCCGCGAGGGACGGCCGACGAGACCTCGCAGGATTCGGCGGAGTAGCGGCGCGCGGCCGCGCGGCGACGCCCCCTAGGCGAGGAGCGCCGAGCAGGGGGTGTTGGAGTAGCCCTCGCCGTCGCCGTTCGTGGCGCCGACCTCGGTCGCGTCGGGGACGATCGTCTTGAGGCAGGCGAGCAGGATGTCGGAGGTGTTCTCGCCGGAGGGCGAGGCGTAGTGCTCGCCTGGGAAGCGCAGCGCGCCGCCGCCGCGGCCGGCGACGATCGCGGGCTGGTCGAAGGTGCTGTGGGTGTAGCCGGAGGCGGCGTCGCTGCCGAGCAGGACGCAGGAGTTGTCGAGCAGGTTGCCGGCGCCCTCCGCGGTCTCCTTGAGGCGGGTCAGGAGGTAGGCGAAGCACTCCATGGTCTTGATCGTCGACTGGTCGACCGCCTCGTTGTCGGCGGTGTCGTGGGTCATGTCGTGGTGGCCCTTGGTCTGGCCGAGGTCGTGGAAGACGTGGTAGCCGACCGAGCCGGAGAACTGCACGCTGACGATCCGGGTGATGTCGCAGCGGAAGGCCTCGACGATCAGGTCGCACATCGCCCGGTTGACCTCGATGTAGGGCTCCTTGCCGTCGATGTCGGCGTTGGTGTCGACGGGCATGCCCGGGAGGGTGCACGCGGGCGCGAGCGAGTCGATCTGCTTGCGGAGCTGGTCGACGCTGGCGAGGTGGGCGTCGAGGCGGATCTGGTCGGCCTTGCCGACGCGCAGCTTGAGCGCGGCGACGTCGGCCTTGACCGCGTCGAGGACGTTGATCCGCGGGCCCTTGGTCGGGTCGTCGGGCGGCACGAAGCTGTCGAAGAGCTTGGCGAACGCCTCCTGCGGGTTGAAGATCTGGGTCAGCGGCTGGTCGGGGCCCTTGTGCGAGAGGTACTGCAGGGTCGGGCCCTCGCTGGTGATCACGCGCTTGGACACGGCGAGCTGGATCGAGGGCAGGAAGGTCTCGGCGCCGATCGCGGCGGCGGCGACCTGGTCGATCGAGGGGCCGCCGAACTTGGACGAGTAGCTGTTGTCGGCGTGGGGCAGCTCGATGAAGGGGTAGCCGGAGAAGAAGCCGGCGCACCCGTCGTGGTGGCCGCGGCGGTGCTTGCTGGCGGCCTTGATGTCGAAGCCGGTCAGCAGGTTGCAGTACTCGATGACCCCCTGGAGCGGGGCGAGCTGCGGGGTGAGGTTGTTGGCGTAGTCGACGCCGGTGACGGCGGGGGCCCAGCGGTTGCCCTTGCCCGGGTCGGCGGGGTCGACCAGGGCGACGCCGTTGCCGAAGTGCCAGGTGATCATCCGGGTCGGGATCTTGCGGCCGCTGGCGAGGGCGGTGCCGTTGGAGTTGAGCATCGCCTCGAGCAGCGGGAGGCCGAGGACGACGGTGGTGCCCCCGACGGCGCCGCGGAGCAGGGTTCGACGGCTGAGGTAGTTGCGCTTCATGACCGTGGGCTCCTTGGACGGGGTTACTCGGGGACGCCGACCCGGAGGAAGGCGGGGCTGGCGACGAGGTCGGCGAGCAGCGACTTGACGCGGTAGCCCGACTCGTCGAAGGCGAGGTCGAGCGCGAGGAGGGCCGGCTGCTCGCTGAGGATCTCGAGGTGACCGGTGGCGTGGCGGAAGAGGTTGCGGACGACGCAGCGGGTGACGTCGGGGCTGTCCCGGAGGATCGAGCCGAGCGCGCGCGCGCCGTCGAAGGCGCCGAGGCCCTCGATCTCGCTCTGGGTGTCGAGGGTGACGCCGTTCTCGACGAGGCGGAAGACGCCGATCCCGTCGTAGTTCTCGAGCCCGAGGCCGATGTTGTCCATCAGCACGTGGCAGCCGGAGCAGCTCGGGTTGCTCTGGTGCGCCTTGAGCCGGTCGCGCATCGTCTTGTACTCCTCGCCGACCGGGAGCTCGGTGACGACGTCGGGCGGCGGCGCGGGCATGCCCTGGCACATGATCGCCTCGCGGACGAACTTGCCGCGCAGGGTCGGCGAGGTGCTGCTGATGTGGGCGTAGGCGGCGAGGAAGCCGCCCTGGCCGAAGATCCCGCCGCGCTTGGTCTCGGCCGGGAGGTCGAAGCGCATCCACTGATCGCCGAGCATGTTGGGGTCGGCGATCAGGCCGTAGAGCGCGGCGAGCGGGCCGTTGACGAAGGTGTAGGGGGCGTCGAGGATGTCGCGGTAGTCGCCGTCCTGGGTGAAGACGACGTCGTCGATCAGCGCCAGCGTCTCCTGCCGCATCGCGGCGCCGAGCGCGGGGGACCAGGCGGGGTAGGTGCCGGGGTCCTTGGGCGTGTCCTCGAGCTTGCGCAGGTGCAGCGCCTCGGCGAAGAAGTTGCCGAGCGCGGCGTGGGCGCCCGGCGCGTCGAGCATGGCCTCGGCGACGCCGCGCACGAGGTCGGGGGTGGCGAGGCCGCCCTGCTCGGCGAGGTCGAGGATCTCCCGCGTCGGCGTGGTGTCGAGCAGGAAGAAGCTCATGCGCGTGGCGAGCTCGAGGCCGGTGAGGATCCGCTGGCTCGGGTCGTCCGGGTCGGGCTCGCCGACCTCGACCTGGTAGAGGAAGTAGGGCGACTGCAGCATGCCGACGATCGCGTACTCGACGCCGGCGTCGAAGCTGCCGAAGGCGAGCGCGGCGTCCT
>CAZMML010000173.1:0-7205 GCA_964567335.1 uncultured Nannocystis sp.
AGCGAGGCGCGGATGTCGACGCCCTCGTAGCGGCCGCCGGCGGCGAGGACGCGCTGGCGGATCTCGGCGTCGATATCGCGGCGCCGCTCCTCCATCGACTTCTGGGGGTAGATCAGGAAGGTGTGGAACTTCTCCTGCAGCTCGCGGAAGATCGTGCGGCTGTCGACGCCGTCGGCGCCGGGCTCCTCGTAGCCGTCGCGCGGGTCGCCGCGGAGGACTGGCTGCGCCTCAGGCATCGCGTGGCCGAGGACCCGGGCGACCTGCTCGGCGCTGACGCGCGGGTAGAAGCCCTCGTCGCCGAGGAAGAAGAAGTAGCCCTTCTCGCCGCGCTCCGCGGCGGCGAGGCGGGTGTGGCGGGCGTAGTAGTAGGCGGCGAGCTCGTAAGACTCCTGCCCGGAGCCGCCGCCGCCCTCCTCGATCCAGATCTTGCTGAGCGCCTCGTCGAGCCGGTTGTCGGCCTCGAACTGGCCGATCTGCAGCGGGGCCTTGTCGCCGGAGGTGGCGTCGCCGATCGCGCAGAAGCTGATCGCGGCGCCGTTGACGTAGCCCTTGAGCTCGATCTGGCCGATGAACATCGGCAGCTTGCTGTAGATGATCCGGGTGTCGTCGCCGCGCGAGCGCGTGACGTCCATGGCGACGACGATCGGGGTCTGGTTCATGCACTCGCGGAGCTTCCCCGCGGCGTTCAGCAGCGGGTGGACGCCCCGCTGGCCGGAGACGCCGGTCTCGCCTCGATACGTGAACGCGTCGACCCCGCTCGAACGCGTCTCCCTCGCCACCTCGCCGTCGTAGGTTCCGCCGCCCATGACTCTCCTCGTGCGCGGTGGATGTCCCTGTGGCCATCTCGGGCCGCGGGCCGCGCGGGAGCACGGTAGCGCGGAGACCCGGGGCGCTCAATGGTCGGCGCCGCGCCCGCGCGGCGTCGCCCGCGTGCCCGCGTGAGCGGCCCTGGGCTCAGAAGGGCAGCGCCGAGACGCCGATGAGGAGCGGGTGGAGGGCGATGATCAGGCCGGCGAAGACGAGCGCGAGGGCGACGCGCCAGAGGCCGACCTCCGCGGCGACGAAGCGGTTGCGGCCGGCGAGGATCGCGGCGAAGGGGACGATCGAGGTGACGGCGGCGTAGCGGCGCCAACCCTCGAGATCGCGGCGCGCCCGCTTGCGATCGATGCTCAGCATCCCGCAGGCGGCGGGGATCGCGACCGCGGCGAAGAGGACCGTCGAGGCGGCGTCGCCGTTGGCGAGGGTGTGCGCGCCGGCCCAGAGGAGGAGCCCCCAGAGCATGGGGTGACGGGTGACGCGGAGCAGTCCGCGCGCGGGCTCGTCGGCCTGCAGGACCTTCTCCATGCCGACCGAGGTGGGGTTCGGGGTGGTGAGCGAGCCGATCAGGAGGAGGAGCGCGACGGGCATGACGAGGATCGGGGCCCACAGCGCGGCGCGGACCGGGATCCAAAGGTCGAAGTTGACGCCGACGAGCGCGGCGCCGCGGTAGGTCCAGACGAGGCCGATCAGCCCGGCGAGGGAGAGCAGCGAGAAGATGCCCTGAAAGCCAGGCTCACCGATCCGCCCGGCGATGGCCCGACGCAGCGGGGAGCCGGCGACGAGGAGGTGGAGCAGGACCCAGGCGAGGGCGGCGATCGCGAGCGCGCGGAGCTCGGGCGTCACGCCGCGATGTTCGCACACTCAGAAGAGCTTCCAGCCGGGCTTCTTCTTCTCGGGCGCGGGCTTCTCCGCGGGCGGCGGCTCGGGCTTCTGCGCGGCGGGCTCGGGCGCCTTCGGCTCGGGCGCGCGCGGCTTGGGGGCGCCGCCGCCGCCGCCCGGCTTCCCGGGCTTCGGGTGCTTGGCGAGGAGCGCCCGCACGCGCGCGAGGAGGGGCTGGCCCCTGGCGGGGTCGACCATCGCCACGAAGCAGGCGTAGCCGTGGATCGCCCCGAAGAGGTCCGGGCTGCTGCCCCAGCGCTTGCCGGCGGGGCCGTCTTTCTCGATCTGGAAGAGGGTCGCGCGGAAGCGCCGGAGCTCGGCGCGCTCCACTCCGAGCTTCTCGTTGACGACGACGCCGGTGACCTCCTGGCGCCGACCCTTGCGCATGACGCGGGTCTTCTCGGGGTGCACCACGAAGCCCTCGTGGGCGACGATGTCGGTGACGCCGCGCAGGAGCTTGCCGACCGACTTGCTGCCCGCTGCGCCGCCGCGGGCGCTGAAGGTCAGGTCGTCCGCGTAGCGGGTATAGGCGAACCCGAGCGCGTCCGCGAGGCCCTGGAGGCGGCGGTCGAGGCGCCGGCAGAGGAGGTTGGTCAGGGCCGGGCTCGCGGGTGAACCTTGGGGCAGGTGGCGCTCGCCCCTGGCGACGAAGTAGGTGGCGCCGTCGAGGGCGACCTCGTCGACGTCGGGCTCGGTGCAGACGAGCGCGAGCGAGGCGGAGACGGCCTCGCTGTAGCCGAGGCGGACGAGCGCGCCCTTGACCCGGCGGAAGGAGACGGTCGGGAAGAAGTCCTTGAGGTCGAGGTTGACGACGACGTCGGCGCCGACGTGGGGGCGGGCGTTGCTGACGATCGAGCGGCCGACGAGGAAGCCGTGGGCGGCGGCGTGGGAGCCGACCTTGCTGAGGATCTGCGCCAGGACCCAGGCCTGGGCCTTCTTGAGCCGGGGCATCGGCGCGGAGATCAGGCGGTGGCCGCCGGTCTTCTTGGGGATCAGGAAGCGGCGGTAGTGCGAGACGCGGGCGACGCGGCGGTTGAAGGCGAGGAAGCGGAGGGCGCTGACCTCGATCCCCATCGCGCGGGCCAGCTCCTCGGCGCTGTGCAGCACCGGGAGGCCGGCCTCCTGCAGGCGCTTGGCGTCGGATGTCTTGTGGGACAGGCCGCCCGAGACGTCCTCGCCGAGGAAGAGCAGCTCGCCCTTCTTGCGGATCGCCCACCGCTGGGCCCGCTCGACGCGCTCGCGCTCGCGGCGCTCCTTGGTCTCCTTCTGCTTGCGCCGAGACTCGGCCATCCGCTGCTTGCGCTGTTCGGCGAGCAGGACCTTCTCGTTGTAGAGCTTGCGCGAGCGCTCGCGCAGGTCGGCCAGCTGACGCTCGAGCTCGCCGCGGCGGCGGATCTCATCGGCGGGGTCGTGCGGGGTCTGCCCCTGGGCGGGCCAGAACCCGAGGCGGATCATCTCCTCGAGGATCACCTCCTCCTTCGACGAGTTCCGGATCCGCTCGTAGAGCGCTTCACGAGATGTTGGTTGTCCAGCCATGTCTGCGTCTCGGCGTCTGCGACCTCTCGCGCGCGAAGGAGAAGGGTGTCATGACAACGGCGAAGGCTCCGAGGTCCCTTCGAAGGCTCTCAGGACTGGACCGCTCAACTCAAGCGGCCCCGGGCTACCGTCGCGCAGTCACGTCCCGGAAGGCCCACCGGACTAGCGACGGTAGCCCGATGGGCCGCACAGTCAAGAGCGGGCCAGTGAAGCGTGGAGGAGCATGCTGCATGGACGGCGATCCGCCGCCCGGGTTGCAAGGCTCTGCCCTCGCCGTTGTCATGACGAAACTTGATGTTGGTTGCGCGCCTCGCTTGGTGGAGATCCGAGAGGTTGGGGGGAGCTAGACGGCGCCAGGCTGGGAGCGCCGATGTTGGATCCGCAGCGCCAGTATATGCTCACAGGGCCCCTTGTACAGCTTATTTTGCTGGTAGAAGTTGCACGTGCACGTGGCGCTGGTGAGGCGCTCGTCGCGATCGATGAGCATCTCGGGCTCGTAAGTGCGCGCGGCGTCCTTGACCCGACCCCGGAGGGTCAGGCCGCCCTCGCCGGCTGCGGCGGCGAGGCGGACGGTGACGGCGCCCTGCTGGATCAGGTTCTGGGCGGACTCCTCGCGCTCGTTCGAGAAGCGGAGCTTGGCCATCGGGAGCGGGTCCCGGCTGAGCTCGCGGATCCGGTAGACGTGCTTGTCGAGGTCGTACATGGCGCGGCCGGCCTGGGTGTAGGCCGCGAGGGCGCCGTAGACGGCGGAGCGGTCGAGGTCGAGCTCGCGCGCGAGGGCGTCCGGGTCGCGGAACCAGTGCTTCTTGAGGCCCTCGAAGACGCGGCGCTTGGTGAACTCGTCGACGACGGCGCGGGGGGCCATGAGGTCGAAGTTGCCGGCGGTGGACCAGTCGTTGGCGGTCCAGCCGGAGAGGCCGAGGGTGAAGTTCATGTCGCCGAGGTCGGCGATGTAGAACGAGGGGAGGCCGGTGCCGAGGAGGTGGACGGTGAACTTGCGGGCGAGCTGGATCAGGCGCTCGAGGATCAGGATCCGCCGGCGGCCCCACACGCGGACCTCGTGCTCCTTGTCGCCCTGGTAGATCGAGCGGGGGAAGACGATCTCACGGTTCCAGGGCTCGAAGACGACCTTCACGGGGTGGCCGGGCTTCAGCTTGTAGCGGAGGCTGCGCGGGCCGACCTTCTCCTTGTGGCGGCGGAGGACGAAGCACAGGTTGTGCACGTCCATCGGGTGCAGGTCGAACTGGATCGTCGGCAGGCTCATCGCCGAGCTGACCTGCAAGAAGCCGCGGACCCAGGAGTCCGGGAGGTCGATCTTCATCTCCTTGAACTCGTCCTCGTGGGTGGTCTGGACCTCGAAGCCGGAGGGATCGACGGAGAAGGTGGTCTTCTTGTAGCGGCGGATCTTCTGGAACTCGTCGTAGAGCGCGGCGGAGTAGTCGATGTTGGTGGTCCCGCAGGCGAACTCCTTGATCTCGCGGAAGACCGGGTAGCCGGCGCCGAGGCGGCCGTAGGTCGACTCGTCCTGCGAGAAGCACTCGAAGAAGACCTCGTCGGGGTGGACGGTGATCACCGGGTCGAGGACGAACCAGGCGTCGATGTCCTTCTTGTAGAGGTAGTCGAAGTAGCGCCGCTTGGCGGCGTAGTAGGGGGCCGAACGCGCGGTGCTGCTCTGGTAGAGGCGGTTCAGCTCGTCCTGCATGCGCTTGATGTCGGCGGCGTTCTTCGAGCGCTGCGTGGCGACCTGCTGCCAGTTGATCTGCTCCTGCTTGGCCAGCCACTCCTTGTACTCGGTGCGGTCCTTGGGCTTCCAGCGGAGGTCGGAGACGACGACGTCGTGGAGGGCGGAGATCGCCTCGCGGAACTCGAGGCACTTGCCGAGCTCGCCGACGAAGAAGGTCGGGTCGCGCCGGGTGTCCGGCGAGAAGGACATGCTCGTGCCGCGCGCGCTCGAGTCGACGGCGGTGTTGCCGTGGTACCGGTATTCAAACTCCACTGCGCGCCTCCTTCGTCCGCACGGGCGGCCGCCTGATCTCGATCGGGAGCGGGATGTCGGTGAAGCGCTCGCGCACCTGCACCATCGCCACGATGCTCGCGGCCTTGTCGCCGACCGCCATCGTCAGGCTCTGTCGGGTCATCAGCTCGGCGACCAGGCGCGCGGCCTCGGGGTTGCGCCCGGCCTCCTGGGTGAGGAAGCGGAAGACCCGCGCCTTGGCGACGCGCCCGCGGTTGACCCGCGAGAGGACGCCGAGGAAGTAGGGCGAGAGCTCGCGCAGGCGCTCGAGCGAGCCGGCGGCGTAGCGCTCGAGGTAGTTGGTGGCGAAGAGCTGGACGTCGGCCGAGGGGTGCTCGCTGAGCTTCTGCAGGTACTCCTGGCCGTGCTCCTCGCGGAAGCAGCGGGTGACCATCTCGCGGCCGAAGGCCTGGACGACCGGGCGGACCGAGTCGCACATGGCGACGAGGACCTCGGGCGGGTAGTCGCCGGGCTGCAGACGATCGCGGAAGTAATTGAAGGCGAAGGCGCGGGTGTCGTCCCACTTGGCGTCGAGGAGCTTGATCGCTACGCCGAGCTCGGCCCGCACGCGGGCGATGTTCTTGTCGTAGAAGGACCAGGCGGCCTGACGGACGGAGAGGATCTCGTGGCTGCCGAGCTTGGCGACCTCGGCGACCTCGAGCGTGCTCGGGTCGACGTTGCGCGCGAGGAGGATCCCGCCGAGCTCCTGCGCCGCGGAGGACCGGGCGCGGAGGAGGCGCATGACGAGGTCCTTGCCGACGCCGCCGAGGACCGACTCGAGGTCGACCTTGAGCAGGCGGAGCAGGTAGCTGTGGAGGCCCTCGTGGGCCTCCTTGGCGAGGAGCGCCGCGAGCAGGGGCGGGACGATCGAGGCGGCGAAGTCGCTGTCGCGGCTGGCGATCCGCTGGACGAGCGGGCGGACGGCGTCTCGTTGGTCGGCGAGGCCCGAGGTGAGGAAGGCGAGCAGGAGGGTGACGCGCTGGGCGAGCACGTGGTCAGGGAGCTCGCCGAAGAGGCGGATCCCGAGGCTGCGCACGGCGGCGTGCTTGCTGCCGACGGCGAGCGCGACGATGAGGTCCTCGGGCACCTCCTCCGGCCGCTTGTCGTGGTGGAGGAGGACGTTGGCGCCGAGGGTCTGCACGCCCGCGAGCGGGTGGAGGACGAGGTCGCGGACGACGTGGAAGCCGAAGCTGCGCAGGGGCCGGGCGAAGGCGCGGAGCAGCGCGGCGCGGGACGGGAACAGATCGATCAGCGAGCCGTAGGCGCGGGCCGCGAGCGCGGCGGCGCCGCGCGCCTCGAGGCTCTCGCCGAGGGCGAGGATGGCGGCGACGTCGCCTGGGCTCGCGAGCTGCCACCGCGTCGCGCGATCGAGCGCCGCGTCGCGATCACGGCGGGCGAGCGCCGCCATCACCTCGCGCAGCTCGCCGGCGTACGGCGGGACCGGCGGCGGCTCGTCGGAGGTGGCGCGGTACGGCCGCGGCATGCCGAACGGCGCCGCGGTCGCCCGCATCCGATCGACGGCGATCTCGAGCGCGAGCGGGGCCAGGCCCAGATCCCGGGAGGCGAGATCGCCGGGCGTACTCCCGACGGTCGCCGGGTCGCGGCGATGATCCCGAACGGCGGCTACGCCGAGAAGGTCGCGGTCGCCCGCGACGCGCTCGTCCCGATTCCCGACGAGGTCTCCGACGAGCAGGCCGCCGCGGTGCTCCTGCAGGGGCTCACCGCCTGGGCGTTGCTGCGGATCAGCAGCCGCCTCGAACGCGGGGAGAGCGTGGTCGTGCAGGCCGCGGCCGGCGGCACCGGCACGCTCGCCGTTCAGCTCGCCAAGCGCTACGGCGCCGGTCGCGTGATCGCGCTGGCATCGACGCCCGAGAAGCGCGAGCTCGCCGTGCGGCTCGGCGCCGACGCCGGCGTCGACTCGCGGGCCGCCGACCTCGCGACCGCGATCCTCGAGGCG
>CAZMML010000174.1:0-7125 GCA_964567335.1 uncultured Nannocystis sp.
GTCGCGCAGGCGACCGTGGACCATGGCGCGGTAGGCGACGAGGCGATCGGCGGCGATCGCGGGCAGGGCCGCGGCGCGCTCGGGCGGGACCCCGCGAGCGACGAAGAAGCCGACGACGTCGGCCCGGATCGCGTCGACGGCGCCGAGCTCGACCAGACCCGCTTCGAAGGCGCGGATCAGCGACTCGTCGCTCACGCGGCGGCCTCCCGCGGGGAGCGGCGGGCGAGCGCGGCCTGGTAGATCACGTCGAGCCGGTCGCGCTCGGCCAAGAGCTCGGCCAGGGGCGGGATGTTCGCGTCGCGCTCGAGGAGCACCGGGCGCGGACCGGCGCGCTCGATCACCCAGGCGAGCAGCTCGTCGACCTCGGATCGCACCGGCGCGCCATGGGTGTCGACGATGAAGTCCTCGAGGTCGTCGTTGTGGAACTCGTGGCCGGCGATGTGGAGCTCGACGACGCGGTCCATCGGGATCACGGAGAGCCACTCGAGCGGGTCGAAGCCGTGGTTGGTCGCGTTGACGAAGACGTTGTTGACGTCGAGGAGCAGGCCGCAGTCGGCCCGCTCGAGCACCTCGACGACGAAGGGGGCCTCGTCGAGCGGCGAGGAGCCGATCGGCAGGTAGTAGCTGATGTTCTCGACCAGCATCGGACGCTCAATCCGCTCGGAGACCTCGCGGATCCTGGCCGCGGCGCGCTTGGCGGAGGCGGTCGTCCACGGGATCGGCAGCAGGTCGTGCAGGGCCCGGCCCTCGGTGCCGCAGAAGCACAGGTGGTCGGAGTACCAGGGCGCCCTGATCTGCCCGAGGAAGGGGCGGAGCACGTCCAGGAATTCGAGGTTGAGGGGGTCGATCCCGCCCAGCCCGATCGAGAGACCGTGAGTGATGATGGGGGTACGCTCGGCGATCCGAGAGAGGAGCTGGGGTCGACGCCCCCCACGGGCGACATAATTCTCGGGGGAGATCTCCCAGAAAGGAGTGCGCCCGGCGGCCGCGCCGGCCTCGACCTCGTCCGAGAAGGCCAAGCGGAGCCCGACCCCGACGCCCGTCGGCGTGTCCTTGAATGCTGACTGGAAGGACATGTCGAAATTTCGTCGAGCCCTAAAACGCCGCGGCCCGGGCGTGACCCCGGGCCGCGAGCGTCGAGCGAAGGGAGGCTCAGGCCGGGGTCTCGGTCTTGGCCTCGCCGCCGCCCTCGCCGCCGCCCTCGCCGCCGGCGCCCTTGTCGCCGCCGCAGCTGCCTTCCTTCTTCTCGCCGCCGCAGCTGCCTTCCTTCTTCTCGCCGCCGCCGTCAGCGGGGGTCTCGGTGCCCTCGCCGCTCTTCTTGCAGCCGGTCATGGTGAAGGAGGCGGAGCCGAGGATGGCCAGGGTGGCCGCGATGTGCTTGAGGTTCATGGTCGTGTTCTCCTGGGGTGTGCTTGATGGTGCTGGCCTACAGCGCCGAGGACAGACGGGCGCAGCGTCGCTCAGGGAGGCCTGGCGAAGATCGCACGGCGGACGTCGGCGGCAGGGGCGGTCTCATTGAGAGAGAGCTCCCCCTTTATCACATCAAGGCCGAGCTTCCTATAGGTCTCGGTGAGGTCCGGGAAGTCGCTGGCGCGCAACCACGCGCCCGCCAGGGGGGCGAAGAAGGGCCCCGCCGCCCATACGTCGAGCTCCTGGAGGACTTCGGCCGGGGACCAGATCCGCGGGGTCCCGGCGCAGCAGTCCCGGAGGTGGATCATCGCCGCGTCGAGCGATCCCTTCCCGGCGACCCGCAGCGCCGCGTCGGCGAGGAGGGCGATCGCGGCGCCCCCCCAGTAGACGCGCTGGTAGCTGTGGGTGTCGTGCATGTCGCGAGACTCGCCCTCGAGCGGCTGTCCGGTGCCGTCCCGGCGTCCCCGCCCGAAGCCGTCGTGGATCGAGCGCCAGCCGGCCAGTTCGCTGCGGAAACCCCGCCGCGTCGGCAGGACCTCGGTGTAGTAGGTGACGACCCCCTCCGAGAGCCAGGCGCCCGAGGGCTGGATCAGCGGCATCCCGTGGTGGAGAAACTCGTGGATCGCCACCCACTCGCCGGGGAAGGCGTGGTCGTGGGCCTCGCTCGAGGCGAGCAGGAACACGGCGGGGCCGCCGCCGCGGAGCGCCATGCCGAAGTAGACGGGGGAGCCGCCGCCCGCGATCGGGAGGACGACGACCTGCATCCGGTCGGTCGGGAAGCGCCCGTGGAGGGTCGCGACGGTCTCCGCGGCGGTGGAGATCCAGCGCTCGGCCCCGGCCTCGGTGAGCCGCCGCGGCCGGTCGACGATCGCGAGGTCGAAGGTCGCGCCCGAGGCCTCGAAGCGCCGCTGCACGAGGGGCCCGAGGAGGGTCTGAGACGCCCACATCAGCGCGGTCACGGGGAGGCGGTAGCGGCCCTCGCCCCGCGCCTCCCACGGGACGGAGGCCGAGATCCCCGGCGGCAGGACCCACTCGAGGTCGACCTGCGCCTCGAGGTAGAGCTTCGGCGGCCGCCACAGCACGAGCCGGGGGTCGAGTGAGACCACGTCGCCGAAGCGACCGCTCTGCCGCGAGCCGGCCTCTTCGAAGAGCCGGTCGAGGGCGACTTTGTAGCGGACGCAGGCGCCGTCCGGCAGATCGCCGAGCACGAGCGAGACCCCGACGAGGTCGATCTTCGGCGAGCCGCCGTCGGCGCTCAGGTCCTCCACCGCGGTGATCGCCTCGGGGAGATCGGAGTCGACGCTCAGGCGCCGCGGGGGCGGGCCGTCGAAGCAGACCTCCACGGCGAGGCGGTCGAGCGCCGCGGGCACCTCGACCTTGTAGGTCCAGCGCAGCGCCCCCTCGCGCCCGCGCGCGGAGCCGTGCGCGCAGCCGGCGAACAGCGCCGTCGCGCAGAGCCACGCGCCTGAAGGCCGCACGGCGTCATGGTAGCCTGCGGCCCATGTGGGCCCAAGCCCAAGTCGCGCTGAAAGAGTGGGCCGCACTCTGCGCCGCGCTGGCGACGGGGACGCACAGCGTCCTGCTGCGCAAGGGCGGGATCCGCGAGCCGCGCCTGGAGCTGGAGCACCGCGCCTTCTGGCTGCTCCCCACCTACTTTCACGCGCGCGAGCCGGGCCGCGAGCGCGACCTGACGGACGAGGCCCGGGCGCTCCTGCCTGGCGTCCTCGCCGAGGCGCCCCCGTCCGGCACGCTGCGGCTCGGGCTCTTCGCCGAGGTCGAGGTCGCCCTCCGCGTCGACGAGCGCGCGCGCGCCCACGCCCTCGCCGGCCTCCACGGCCTCGCCCCCGCGCTCGTCGACGAGCGCTTCGACTACCGCGGACCTGGCCTTTGGGCCCTGGTGCTCCGCGCCTACCGTGCGCGCCGCGCGGCCGAGGTCCCGGAGCGCCCGGGCTACGCCGGCTGCGTGTCGTGGGTGCACCTCGAGGCGCCGGTCGCCGCCGAGGTCGAGCCGGCGCTCTCGGACGACGAGCACGCCGGCCGCGTCGCCGCGGCACGCGACGCCCTGGGGGCCCCGTGAGCGGCTGGCGCGGCGCCGCGTGGGCGATCCTCGCCGTCCTCACGGTCATCAACTTCCTGAACTACATCGACCAGATGCTCATCTCGGCGGTGCTCGAGAAGATCCGCCTCGAGTTCCACCTGAACGACACCCAGAGCGGCCTGCTCGGGAGCATCTTCGTCGTCAGCTACACCCTCGCGTCGCCGCTCGGGTACCTCAGCGACCGCGTTCGCCGCAAGACGATCATCTCGCTCGGGGTGACGCTGTGGAGCCTCGCCACCCTCGCGGCCGCCTTCGCCCGCAGCTACGAGGAGCTGCTGGTGTGCCGCGCCCTGCTCGGCATCGGCGAGGCCGCGTACGCGACCTCGGCGCCCTCGATCATCGCGGACCTCTATAGCGACGACCAGCGGAGCCGCAAGCTCGCGCTCTTCTACATCGCCACCCCCGTCGGCTCAGCGCTCGGGTACGTCCTCGGCGGCTTCATCGGCGAAGAATTCGGGTGGCGCGCGGTGTTCCTCGTAGGCGGCCTGCCGGGGCTCGTGTTCGCCGGGCTCGCGGCCCTGATCGAGGAGCCGAAGCGGGGCCGCCTCGACCCAGAGGCCGCGCCCCCCCCGGGCTCTCTGCTCGCCTCGCTGAGGCGGATCGTGGGTACCCCGGCGTGGCGGATCAACACGCTGGGTCTGGCGATGATGACCTTCACGGTCGGTGGCCTCGCCCTGTGGATGCCGACCTACCTCGAGCGCGTCCACAGCATGAGCACCTCCGCCGCGAACCTCGTCTTCGGAGGGGTCACCGTGGCGGCCGGCTTCTGCGGCACCCTGCTCGGCGGTCACCTGGGTGACCGCATGCAGGCGAGGTCGGCGGGGGGGTACTTCCGCCTCAGCGGCGCGGGCCTCGCGCTCAGCGCCCCCCTGCTGGTGGCCATGACGACCATGTCCTGGCTCCCGGGCCTCTTCGCGGTCGCCTTCTGCGCCGAGCTGCTGCTCTTCCTCAACACCGGCCCCCTCAACGCGGCCCTCGTCGGCTGCGTCCCGGCGGGGCTGCGCGGGACGGCCTTCGCGGCGAACATCCTCTGCATTCACGCGCTCGGGGACGCGCTCTCGCGCACGCTCATCGGCGTCGTGAGCGACCGGGCGGGCCAGGCGCTCGGGAGCGAGGCCGCCGGCCTCAACGTGGCGATCGCCACCACCGCCCTACCGGTCCTTATCGGCGGGCTGGTCCTGCTGTGGGGCGCGCGCCGGATCGCCCGCGCGCCTCAGGGCCTCATGACTTATCCCGGGTAGCGGGGACCTCGCCGGAGTGGACGCCTCGGGGGGCCTCTCTTATTGTGGGGGCATCTACCCCGGTTCTGCGGGGCCTTCTCTTAGGAGCGACCATGTCGAACCGCCACGCCGGGGCTCTTCTGTTGCCCCTCACGCTCGCCTGCAGCTTCAACGCCCTCGGCATCACCGAAGAGCCCCCGATGGGCAGCTCGAGCACCGGCGGCAGCTCGACGACGGACCCCACCAGCTCGACGACCGGGCCGAGCCCGAGCTGCGGCGACGGGATCCTCCAGACCGGAGAGGAGTGCGACCCGGGGACGACGACCAACGGCACCTGCACCGACGCGTGCACCACCAACGTCTGCGGCGACTCCTACGTCGGCTTCGGCGAGACCTGCGACGAGCCGGCGAACCCGCAGTGCGTCGCGTGCATGCTGATCACCTGCGGCGACGGGGTGATGGACGAGGGCGAGGAGTGCGACGACGGCAACACCGACGACACCGACGCCTGCCTGAGCACCTGCAAGGACGCGCGCTGCGGCGACGGCTTCCTGCAGGTCGGCGAGGAGGAGTGCGACGACGGCAACAACGTCGCCACAGACGCGTGCCTCAACAACTGCACCGAGGCGCGCTGCGGCGACGGCATCGTCGGCCCGGGCGAGGCCTGCGACGACGGCAACAACACCGACGACGACGACTGCACCAACAAGTGCGCGCTCGGCTCGTGCGGCGACGGCATCGTCCAGATGGGCGAGATGTGCGACGACGGCAACGCCGAGAACACCGACGGGTGCCTCGACACCTGCGTGCCCGCGAGCTGCGGCGACAGCTTCGTCCAGGCGGGGGTGGAGGGCTGCGACGAGGGGCCGATGAACGCGGACAGCGCCGACTGCACCCTCGACTGCACGCCCAACGTCTGCGGCGACGGCAAGCAGCACGCGACCAAGGAGGAGTGCGACGACGGCAACAAGGACGAGACGGACGCGTGCACCTCCGTCTGCGCGGCCGCCGAGTGCGGCGACGGCCACGTCTTCGCGGGCGTCGAGGAGTGCGACGACGGCGACATGGACGACACCGACATGTGCACGACGATGTGCAAGAAGGCGAAGTGCGGCGACGGCTTCGTCCAGGCCGGGGAGGAGTGCGACGACGGCGACATGGACAACACCGACGCGTGCACGACGCTGTGCAAGAACGCGAAGTGCGGCGACGGCTTCGTCCAGGCCGGGGAGGCGTGCGACGACGGCAACGCCAGCGACTTCGACAAGTGCAAGGCCGGCTGCATCGAGAACGTCTGCGGCGACTTCGTCCTCGACAAGCTCGAGGAGGAGTGCGACCACGGGACGAACAACGACGCGACGGCCGCGTGCGACGACGCGTGCAAGCGCAAGGGCTTCCTCGTGTTCGTCACCTCGGACAGCTACAAGCTCGGGGCGAACAACGCGACCAGCTTCAACAGCGTCGCCGCCGCCGACGCCCGCTGCGCGGAGGCGGCGGCGGCGGACGGGAAGAAGCTGAAGATCAAGGGCGGCGCGTGGAAGGCCTGGGTGAGCAACGCGACGGGGACCCCGGCGAGCATGGGGAACTTCCATCAGAGCACGGTGCCCTACATCTCGGTCATGGGCGGCGTGGCGACGACGATCGCCAACAACTGGATGGACCTGACCGACGGGGACCTCATCGCGCCGATCAACATCACCGACAACAACACCAAGCTGATGGGCGCCGCCGACTGCGAGCCGGCGAACATCGTCTGGACGGGGACGACCTTCATGCCGGGGGTCAAGGCGGCGAACCACTGTACGGGCTGGTCGAGCGCCAGCGGGACGGCCGACGGCACGGTCGGGACCGTCACGGCCATCGACGTCAAGTGGTCGGACACCGTCTGCATGCCTGAGACCAAGTGCAACGCCATGGCCCGGCTCTATTGCTTCGAGCAGCCCTGAGGCCATGCCTCGCCGCGCCCCCAGCACCTCCCCGCTTGATCTCGGGCCGTGTCGGTGGTCCTCTCCGGGCGTGCCCCGCCTCGCGCTCGTCGCCGTGCTCCTGTCGGCCTGCTTCACCGACCCAGGCCTGCCGGACACGAGCACCGGAACGACGACGGCCGACACCGATCCGACGACGACGACGACGACCGCGGCCGCGAGCTGCAGCGACGGCCTCGAGCAGGGCGCGGAGCTCTGCGACGCGGGCCCCCTCAACGGCCCCTACGCCGAGTGCCGCGACGACTGCACCCCGGCGAAGTGCGGCGACGGGTTCGCCAGCCCGAGCGAGCTCTGCGACGACGGCAACGTCGCCGACGACGACGCGTGCCGCAACGACTGCACCTTCGGCGTGTGCGGCGACGGCGTCGTCTTCACCGAGCGCGAGAGCTGCGACGACGGCAACATGGTGGAG
>CAZMML010000175.1:0-7123 GCA_964567335.1 uncultured Nannocystis sp.
CCAGCGGCCGTCGGTCGACGTGATCACCGGCACGATCAAGAACAACTTCCCCTCCCGGATCGCCTTCCAGGTGACGAGCGACGTCGACAGCCGGACGATCCTCGACGGCAAGGGCGCCAAGCAGCTGCTCGGGATGGGCGACATGCTGCACATGGACCGCGGCGGCCAGCCGCAGCGCGTCCACGGCTGCTACGTCTCCGAGGACGAGATCCTCAAGGTCGTCGAGTTCATCAAGAAGCAGGCGCGGCCGATCTACAACCTGGCGATCGCGGCCAAGCGCGACGAGGAAGAGGAGGAGGCGCCGAGCGAGCGCCGGCTCGACCCCCTCTACGACAAGGCGGTCCAGATCGTCGCCGAGACCCGCAAGGTGAGCACGAGCATGATCCAGCGCCGGCTCAACATCGGCTACAACCGGGCGGCGAAGATGGTCGAGATGATGGAGGCCGAGGGGGTGATCGGCCCGGCGCGGGGCACGGCGCCGCGCGAGGTCTACGTGCAGGCCGCGTAGCGCCCGGCGCGATCCCGGCGGCGCGCGGCCCCGGATCGTGCTACAGATGGCCTCGCGGGCGGCCTGCGCGGCCGCGCGCGCGAGCCAGTGAATCGTCCCGCGGGCCCGCGCGTCTCAAGCAACGCAAGGGGCCCGCGCCCCAGGAGCTCACCATGGAACCCTTCTCGAGCTGCGCCCTCTCCCTCGGACTCATCTGCCTCATGCCCGCGCTCGACGCCGCCTCCAAGGACGCGGCCAAGGCGGATCCGGTGCCCGAGCTGATCGAGGCCCCGACGAGCGAGGCGGCCGCCCCGGCCCCGACCGGCAAGGCCTCCGCGGTGCTCGCGGCGGTGCAGGCCTTCTATGACGGCACCGTCGACTTCACCTCGGTCTTCAAGCAGACCTACCTCCACCCGACCTACGGCACGCGCACGGTCAGCCACGGCGTGCTGCGCCTGCTCCGCCCCGGCATGATGGTCTGGGACTACGAGGGCAAGGCCGACCCGGACTTCTACGTCGACGGCCAGAAGCTCTACGTCGTCGAGCACGACACGCGCCAGGTCGTCAGCCAGAAGGTCGAGGGCAACAGCAACCTCAGCGGGGCGATGAAGTTCCTCTTCGGCGGCCAGAAGCTGATCAAGGAGTTCAAGGTCCGCATCGCGCCGGAGAAGCCGGCCAAGACCTACGGGATGCCGGGCCACACGGTGATCGAGCTCAAGCCGAAGGAGCCGAGCCCGCACTACAAGACCCTGCTCCTCGTCGTCGACGACGCCTCCGGCCGGGTCGACTCCTTCGTCGTCCGCGCGCAGGACAACAGCACCAACCACTTCGTCCTCACCGACGTGAAGCTCAACCAGAAGCTCGAGGCCAAGGACTTCAAGTACAAGGTGCCGAAGGGCTACGTCGAGACGCGCCAGTGAGGCGCGCGGGCGCGGATGCGCGGGCACCTGTCCGCCGGTCCGCGAGTGCGCGGGCGGTTGCGCCGCGCGCGTCGGCCCTGGTAACGTGCCCGCCACTACGATGACGAGGCGCACGATCTACTCCTTGGGTTTGCTGGTCACGCTCACGACCGGCTGCGGCGGCGGCAAGACCACCTCTGACACCGAGAGCTCCGGCTCGAGCTCGGGCACGACGGGCAACAGCTCCGGCGCGACCGAGACGCCGACCTCCTCCACCACCTCGGAGGGCTCGACGACCGACATCCCGACGACCACCGGCAGCAGCAGCACGACGGGCAACGACACCGCCGCGAACGGCGAGCCCTGCGTGACCAACGACGACTGCATGTCGCTGGCCTGCCTCAAGTTCCGCGACTACGCGCCGGACGCGACCTGCGTCGAGGGCCCGGGCGGCGGCAACACGCGCTTCACCGGGACGGTCCTCGACTTCAGCACCGGCATGCCCTTCGCCGGCGCGGAGCTGCGGGTGGTCGGCGCGCTGACGGCGATCGGCGACCCGCAGGGCGCGCCCGGCCTGGTCACCGCGACCTCGGACGCAGGCGGCCAGGTCGACGCGACCTCGACCATGCCGATCAGCCAGGGCCTCGGCCTCGTCGGCCTGATCAGCGGCACCGGGCTCTACGTCACCGCCACCGGCCTCGCGGCTCCCTTCGAGGGGACCACGATGTACGGCCCGCTCAACGGGATCCACGACATCTGGGGCGTGCCCGAGGCGTCGCTGACGACCTGGAGCGGCTTCCTGGCCATGGACCCGGACCCGATGGTCGCCGCCGCGGTGCCGCTCGGCGACAACGGCGGCGTGATCGGCCTCGTCCGCGACTTCGCCAGCAGCGCCCCGCTCGCGGGCGCCGTCGTCAAGCCGGAGGGCATGAGCTCCAAGGCGCTGATCCGCTACCTGAACACCGACGGCATGGGCTTCAGTCCCGACATGACCGGCGACTCGGGGATCTTCGTGATCCTCAACCCGGGCCTCGCGGAGAAGTTTACCGTCGACGTCGGCGGCATGCCGACCGGCCTCAGCGGCACCGCCGGCAGCGCCAAGAACGCCGCCTTCGTGCTGATCTTCAACGTGCAGTGAGCTCCGTGGCGTGGACCGGGGAGGGAGCCCGGCGCGCGCCACCGCGGCCACCGCGGACCGGCGGTGGCCGCTATTTTTTCTTGCGCCCCGCGCTCACACCCAGTCGCGCACGTTCGGGTCCCAGCGCTTGTAGGCGCCGGCGATCTCCCGGTAGAGCTCGCGCTCGCCGGCCTTCACCTTGAACTTCTCGACCATGAACTTGGCCGCGAGCGCGTCCTCCTTGCCCGCGTAGTCGACCGTCGACTCCGTCTCCTCGAGCATGTAGAAGGTCGCCCGCAGCTCGGCGGCCTCGGCCTCGAGGACGACGCACCCCTGCAGCCCCGAGCGCGCGAAGGCGAGGTGCGGGTTGACGGGCACGGGCGTGAGCAGGGTGTCGATGTTGGTCGCCAGCTCCTCGGCGCCGGGGAAGCCGGCCAGCGCCGGGCTGCTCTTGACGAGCCCGAGCATGGTGCTGCGGAACGAGGTCGAGCTGATCGCGCCGGTCACGAGCTCGACGATCTTCTTGCTCGGGTCGTCCAGGACCATCGGCGTCGCGGCGTAGAACGCGTGGATGTCGCCGGTGATCGCCACCAGGTTCTCGACGCTCTGGAGCGCGCCGATCAGCTCGTCGCGCTTGGGGTTGAAGCCGTCCCAGCCGTCGACGACGAGGTAGTAGTGCTGGTTGAAGGGCTCGACCGGGAAGGGCCGCAGGTCGACGGTGAGCGGGGTGAGGCAGTACTCGTTGCCCCACACCTTCCAGGTCGCGCTCGCGCCGCGGAGGGCGTCGAGGAACCACTGCTGCTGCGCCTTGCCCATGACCTCGGCGCTCGGCGGCGACTCGGCGAGGCGCTTGCGCGCGAGGGCGTCGAAGATCGGCTTGACCACGAGGTAGCGGGCGCCGAAGGACGAGTAGTAGCCCGACTTGCCGATCTGGCGGTACGAGAGCCCGCGCGGGAGGCCGGCGAGGGTCATGTCGTCGATCGCCGGTACCGGGCTCCCGAGCTCCACGAGGGTGTCGTTGATGAAGCCGGCGTCGAGCGCGCCGGTGATCTTGGCGGCGTCGTAGCCGAGCGTCGCGGCGCCGGCCTTGAGCGCGTCCGCGTAGGCGCCGCCCATGAACGCGTCGATGTCGTCGACGTAGGGCGCGGCGTTGTCCATGAGCTCGCTCGGGACCTCGGCCTGGCGCATGATCACCGCGCCCGGCAGCGCGTCCTCCGGGACCAGGTGGTCCGCGCGGTAGCTCCGGAGGTCGGTCATCACCAGGTGGAGGTGCTTGCCGAAGGTGAAGTCGCGGTAGATCTTGATGTCGTCCGGGTAGGGCTTGGCCGGGTCGTAGCTGAATTCGGCCTCGCCGAAGTCGACCGGCATGTACTCGAACCAGGCCTGGTTGGCCCGCTTGCGCCGCTCCTCGTCGTGCTCGTCCTCGGCGCCGTTGAAGTAGGTCGCGGTGGCGCCGTAGCAGTCGTTGCTGTACTCGTGGTCGTCCCAGATCGCGATCATCGGCAGCGTCTCGTGCATCCGCCGCAGCGCCGGGTCGGAGCGGTACTGCCGGTAGAGCTCGCGGTAGTTGCTCAGGCTGCTCGCCGCGTAGTACTCGCCCTCCGTCCCCGCGTTGAAGACGATCGCCCCGGCGGTGTCCGAAAACGTCGCCTGCCGCCCGCCCTCGACCTGGAAGTCGGGGTCGCTGGTGGTCTCGTAGATGTAGTCGCCGAGGTGGACGAAGAAGTCGAGCTCCTGGCGCGCGAGCTCGAGGTAGGGGTTGTAGAAGCGGCCGCTGTAGTCCTGGCACGAGACGAAGGCGAAGCGCACCTTCACGTCGGCGTCCGCGGCCGGCGCCGTGCGCGTGCGCCCGACCTGCCCGACGTAGCGCCCGTCGTCGCGGGTGTGGATGAAGCGGTAGTAGTAGTACGTCGCGGGCTCGAGGCCGGCGAGCTTCACCTTGGCGCAGCGGTCGAACTTCGCCTGGGCGACGACCTTCGCGCTCGAGGCGTCGAGCTCGAGCTGGTCCTTGAACTCGGCGTCGGTCGCGACCTGGAGCTCGAGCTCGACGTCGCCCTCGCCGGCGTCGGGGTCCTCGACGCGCGTCCAGAGGATGACCGAGTTCGGCCGCGGGTCGCCGGAGGCGAGCGACTGGGGGAAGTACTCCTTCCCGTCGAGGAGCTCGTCGTCCATGCCCGCGGTCGCCGACTCGTCGCCCTTGCCGTCGTCGGCGCAGCCGCCGAGGGTGGACGAGACGACGCTGACGAGGGCGGCCCGTAGGAACTCGCGGCGGTTGGGGCGGTAAGTCATGGCACGATCCTCCTGTGCGAGGACTCTAGCGCACTCGCGTCCGCCGGCCTGGCTGCACAGGTCCGTGCGTTTTGCCGCGGCCAGTCGGTGGCGGTCGCGGGCGAGCTCCGGTAGAGATCGGCATGCGATGTTGATGTTTCACTCGTCTCCCCGGTCTCTGTGGATCCTCGGCGCGTTCGCGTTGACCCTCACCGCGTGCCCCGGCGGCGGCGGCGGGAGCGACAGCGAGGGTTCGACCGGGAGCTCGTCCAGCGGGGGCTCGACCGACACCCCGACCTCGACCGGCTCGACGACCGGCGCGGAGCTGCCGCCCGGCTGTGACGTGCTCGTGTCACCCAGCGCGGACGACCAGGCGACGCTCCAGGGGGCGCTCATCGACGCGGCCGAGGGCAGCACGGTCTGCCTCGCCGAGGGCGTCTTCATGCTCAACTCGGAGCTCTCGATCTCCGTCAACGGCGTCACGCTCAAGGGCGCCTCGCGGGACACCACGATCCTCGACTACAGCACGCAGGACCTCGGCGCCAACGGGATGAAGATCAGCGGCGACGGGGTGACGATCATGAGCCTGACGGTCCGCGAGACGCCCGGCGACGGGATCCGCGGCGACAACGTCAAGGACATCACCTACGACGACGTGTCGGTCGAGTGGGCGGCCAAGCAGTCGATGGACAACGGCGCCTACGGCTTCTACCCGGTCGGCTGCGACGGCGTGGTGATCCGCAAGTCGCGGGTGATCGGCGCCCGCGACGCGGGGATCTACGTCGGCCAGTCGACCAACATCCTCGTCGAGGACAACGAGGCCTACGACAACGTCGCGGGGATCGAGATCGAGAACTCGACCGGGGCGACCGTCCGCAACAACCACGCGCACGACAACACCGGCGGGATCCTGATCTTCAACCTCCCCGGGCTGCCCGTCCAGAACGGCAAGCACACGCTGGCCTACGACAACATCGTCGAGAACAACAACAGCGCGAACTTCGGCGTCCCGGGGACCGCCGTGTCCGAGGTGCCGGTCGGCGTCGGCCTCATGATCCTCTCCTCCGACGAGAACGAGCTCCGCAACAACACCGTCCGCAACAACAACACCGCGGGGCTGATCATCGTCAGCTACAACGAGCTGCTCTTCGAACCGGCGATGGACCCGAACTTCAACGCCTACGCCGAGGGCAACTACATCCACGACAACACCTTCGAGGGCAACGGGGAGACGCCCGACCCCAACCTCGCGCCGATCTTCGGCACGCCCGCGCCCGACATCCTCGACGACGGCTGCGAGGACCCGGACAAGATGCCCGCCCCCGAGCTCGTCAACTGCGTCTACAACAACGGGACCGCGACGTGGATGGACTTCGACCTCTGCGGCGGGTTCATGAACAAGAACACCGACATCATGACCGTGACCTGTCAGCACACGGAGCTGCCGGAGCTGCCGGGCGGGTGAGGACGACGATGCGAAGGCTGGTGGGGGTAGGACTGGCGGCGCTCGCGGGCTGCGCGGCGCCGAGGGGCGGCGACAGCGCGACCGAGACCGCGTCCGGCACCGGCGCGTCGTCGGGGGCCTCGACGGGCGTGACGGGCGGCGACCCCTGCGAGGGTCCGACGCGCTGCCCGGCCGACCTGCCGATGCCGATGCCGCGGCTCAGCGACTACGACTTCTTCCAGGGGCCGATGAAGGAGCTGCTGCCGAAGGACGGGGTGGTCCGCTACGAGGTCGCCGCGCCGCTGTGGTCGGACGGGGCCGAGAAGTCGCGCTACATCGTGCTGCCGCAGGGCGGGCAGATCGACTTCGTCGAGGGCGAGGGCTGGGGCTTCCCCGACGGCACGATCGTCGTCAAGCACTTCGCCTTCGCGTACGACCGCCGCGACCTGAGCAAGGGCGCGCGGAACATCGAGACGCGGCTGCTCTACCGCGAGGGCGGCCTCTGGCACGCGGCGATCTACCTGTGGGACGACGCGGAGGAGGACGCGACGCTGCTCAAGGTCGGCAAGCGGGTCGACGTCTCCTTCATCGACGAGGCCGGGGCGGCGCAGAGCGAGGAGTACATCGTGCCGAACCTCGACCAGTGCGCGAGCTGCCACGAGCGCGACGACGCGACGGAGCTGCTCGGGGTGCTCACGCACCAGCTCAACCGCACGGTGGAGGTCGAGGGGACAGCGGTCGCGCAGCTCGAGCGGATGGCCGAGCTCGGGATGTTCGCGGGGGCGCTGCCGGCCGCGGACACGCTCCCGGCCTTCGTCGACCCCTTCGGCGCGGCGCCGCTCGAGGAGCGCACGCGCTCGTACCTGCACGCGAACTGCTCCCACTGCCACCGCCTCGGCGGCGGCGCG
>CAZMML010000176.1:0-7111 GCA_964567335.1 uncultured Nannocystis sp.
AGACCTGGACGTGGATCGTGCCCAAGGACGACTGCACGCAGGGCAAGTGCGTCGGCGGCAAGAGCTGCAGCGCCAGCTCCGACTGCCTGACCGGCAACTGCATGACCGGCGTCTGCGTCCCGCCCCAGACCTGCAAGCAGCTCCACACGGGCGACCCCTCGCTCCCGAGCGGCAAGTACGCGATCGACCCCGACGGCAACGGCCCGCAGCCGGCCTTCGACGTGTGGTGCGACATGACCACGGACGGCGGCGGCTGGACCGTCTTCGCCGGCATCAGCGGCGCCAACGGCGAGCAGCCGCTGGTGACCGACATCGAGAACCTGGCCGGCAACCCGCTGATGTTCCAGCACTACAGCGTCAGCCGGCTCAAGAAGGTCGGCCTCTCCTCGACCGCGAGCGAGACGATCTTCGTCCGCCCGGGCGGGATCTGGCTCAAGTTCGACAAGCCGATCTTCACCAACGCGCTCTTCGTCAACCCGATGACGATCTACAAGACCGCCGTCAACCTGACCGCGAGCGACGGCACCACCGCGCCGGGCTACATGGGCTGGGCCAACTACGGCTACGACGTCGGCGGCGACTTCGGCATCACCCAGAACATCCCCGACGGCACGCCCGCCTCGTGCAAGATGAAGGTGATGATGACGGGCTTCGACCACCAGGTGAACACCGCCTGGATGCTCAACTGCGCCTGCGACTACCACTACCTGTACAGCTACTCGGCGACCGCCGACAACGACGCGGGCTACGACGCCAGGGTGCCGCTCGGCTCGTGGACCTCGACGATCCAGTGCCAGTCGAACGAGGGCGGCCTGCTCAAGTTCTACGCGGCGCTGCGCTGATCAGGGAGCCGCGCCGGCCGCGTCGCGGGCCCCGGGGTGCTCGCGGCGTGCCCCGGCGCGGTCGCCCGCGGCCGACGCCGCGACCTCGCGGACGGGAGCCCTGCTTCCTGGGAACCCCCGCGCCGGTGTAGCGTGACACCTGTCGATGCCCCGCCTCCTGACGCTCGTCTTCGCGCCGCTCCTCGCGTGCGCCCACGCGGCCCCCGCGGCCCCCGCGGCCCCGACCGGACCCGACGCCGGACCGCCGCCGCCTGCCGCCGAGGCGCCCGGGCCCGCGCTCGAGGTCACCCTGCGCCCGCGCGACGAGAAGGCGCCGGAGCTCGAGGTCGAGCTCGTCGCCCGCGCGATCGGCGGCGCGCGCTGGGAGCTGCCCGCGCTCTCCGGCCTCGAGGTTGTCGGCCTCGCCGCCCGCGACGACGCGGGGGACATGCCCTTTCAACAGGGTCGTGATGGACCTGTCCTTCACGTCACCTTCGCACGGGCGCCGCGCGGGCCCTTGCGCCTGCGCTACGTCGTGCGCCCGACCTGGGAGGAGGGCGTGATCGCCGACGTGCCTGCCCCGCTCGTGCTCCGGCTCGGGCGCGACCACCTGCTCGCCTCCGCGGAGCAGGCGCTGCTGCTCCCCGCCGACCCCGGCGAGGTCGTGGTCGCGCTCTCGCTGCGCGTCGACGCGGCGCCAGGGCGACGGATCGCCTCGACGCTCGGGCTCGACGCGACCCAGCGGGCCCGCCTCGCCGACCTGCGCCACGCGGCGCTGCTGGTCGGACCGCTCGGCCGCGCGACCTTCCGCGGCCCCGACGGCGAGGACGACTTCGCGTGGACCGGCGAGACCCGCTTCGACATGCGCTGGTCGGTCGCCGAGACCGCCGGCGTGCGCACCGCCGTCGACGTCTACTTCGGCGCCGAGCCGAGCGAGACGGCCCGCTTCACCGGCCTCTTCGCCGTCGACATCGACTTCCCCGCCGGCGAGGGCGCGCTCGTCACCCCGCGCGGCGGCGGGCTCTACGTCGCCCTGAGCCCGGGCGCGCAGTGGCGGGCCCCCGTCCGCCTCGCGGTCGCGCAGGGCCTGGTCCACCGCTGGCTCGGCGGGCGCCTGCGCCTGCGCGAGCCCGGCGACGCGCCCGAGGCCGGGGCGTGGTTCAGCGAGGGCGTCGCCCGCTTCGTCGCCCGCGAGGTGCTCTGGTCCCTCGGCACCCTCTCGACCGCCGACTACGCGGAGGAGATCAACGCCCAGTGGGCCGAGCTGGTCACCGCGCCGCTGCGGCGCGCCAGCCCGGCCGGGCTCGCCCGCGCCGCCGCCGCCGGCGACGCCGCCGCGACCGCGGTGCTGCGCGCGCGGGGCGTCCTCGCCGCCACCCGCCTCGAGGCCGAGCTCCGCGCCCGCGGGCGCTCGCTCAAGGACCTCCTCCGCGAGCTGGTCGCGCTCGCGCGCAAGGACAACCTCCGCGAGCTGCCGCCGGCCGCGCTCTTCGACCGCGTCGCGCGCGAGCTCGGCGAGGGCGAGCGCGCCGCCCTGCAGGCGACGCTCGCGGGGACCGCCCTGCCGACGCTCCCGGCCTCCGCGCTCGGCGACTGCTTCGCCCGCGCCCCCCAGACCTACGTCGGCCGCGACCTCGGCTTCGACGCCGCCGCCTCTCAGACCGCCGGGCGGCTCGTCGCGCTCCGCCCCGAGGGCCCCGCCGCGCGCGCGGGCCTCCGCGCGGACGAGCCGCTGATCTCCCTGGTGATCACCGGCGACGACCCGAAGGACCCGGTCGAGGTCACCGTCGACCGGGGCGGCCAGGCGCGCACGATCACGTACAAGCCGATCGGCGCCAGCGGCCGCGCCGAGGCCTGGAAGCGCCGCCCCGGCGCCCGCGACGAGGGCTGTCCGCGCTGACCGGCGGCCGCTGTTCAGAATTCCGACAGGGTGTCGGGGCCACGAACAGGCCGAGGCGCGATCCACCTCGATCCGCCCGCGTCTCTGGCCCTGTCGACGTGGCACGCACCGTGCAACCGGTGGAGACGACCAGGAGGACCGATTGAAGTTCACGACCCCGACCCCCGAGCAGGCCCCCTTCGCGCTCCGCGCCCTCAAGACCGTCGCGCTCGCCAGCGGCGACCTGGACCCGCAGGAGCGGCGCTTCCTCGAGCTCGCGTGCGAGGTCCTGGGGACGCCCCACGACGTCGACGCGCTGGCGCCGATCGGTCCGGAGGAGCTCGCGGCAGGGATCGCCGACCCCGAGGTCCGCGAGGCGCTGGTCCAGCGCATGGTCGTCATGGCGATGATGGACGGCGACATCGATCGCGCGGAGATCGCCGCGGTCGAGGCCTTCGCGCGCGCGCTCGAGGTGTCCGAGCCGGCGCTGCGGACGATGAAGCTCTACGTGTCGAACCACCACAAGCTGCTGGCCTTCGACCTGGCCCGGCGCTCCTTCGCCCCGGAGCGGCTCAAGGCGATCTGGCGCGAGGAGGGGCTCGCGGGGCTGTGGAAGATCGTGAAGGCCGGGCTCGGGGCGACCAACCCGGCCATGGCGGCGCGCTTCCACGCGCTCGCCGAGCTGCCCGAGGGGACCCTCGGGCGCGCCCTCTTCGAGTTCTACCGCGAGAACGGCTTCACCGCGCCGGGCGAGAAGTACGGGCCGCCGGACAACATCCTCTTCCACGACCTCGGCCACGTGCTCGGCGGCTACCCCACCGACCCCTCGGGCGAGGTCCGGATCGCGGGGTTCCAGGCCGGCTACCTCGGCGAGGGCGCCTTCTTCATGACCCAGTTCATCATGCTGCTCTTCCACCTCGGCGCCAACATCCGCCCCGGCGTCACGGCGACCCGCGGCATGTTCGACCTGGACGCCTTCCGCCGCGAGTTCCTCCGCGGCCGTCAGGTCAAGGTCAACCTGCTGCACTGGGACCCCTGGCCGCACATGGCCCGCCCGATCGAGGAGGTCCGCGCCGAGCTCGGGGTGCCCGCGCCCGCGTGAGGACGGCGTGGTAGCGTGGCCGTCGTGACCGACCCGGGGGACTTCGCAGTGACCTGGACCCGCGGCACGGACGACTTCCTGCGGCGCTACGCCAAGGTCCGCTTCGCCGCGCTGATCCCGATCACGCTGCTGCTCGCGGCCTCGTTGCGCTGGGATCCGGCGCCCTGGCGCCTCTGGGGCCTCGCCGCCGCGTTCGCGTGCACGCTCGCGCTCGGCGTCGCCGGGGTCCTCCAGCTCCGGCGCGGTCGGCCGGCGCCCCGCTTCGCCGAGGGCGACGCCGCCGCCGGGCTCGTCGTCTTGACCGCCGTGATGGCCCTGACCGGCGGGCTCGAGGGGCCGATGGTCGTGATCCCGCCGGCCGCGGCGATGCTGATCGCGCTGCACCCCGCGCGGCTCCGGCGGGCGCCGCTGCTGCTCGCGCTCCTCGCGGCGACCGCCCTCGTCCCTGGCGCCCTCGCGCTGGTCGGTCGAGGGCCCCCGGTGCCGCCCTTCTTCCTGCCCGGCGAGGACGGCGCGCGGCCGGCCTACGTCGCCGTGGTCACGGTCCTGCTCTGCGCCGGCACGATCGCCATGGGCGCGCTCGGACTGCGCCTGCGCGAGGCCTTCGAGGACATGGTCCGCCAGGCGACCCGCGCCCGCGGCGATTCGGTCGCCGCGCTCCTCGACCTCAACCGCGAGGTCGTCGCCGCGTCGAGCGTCCTGGCGCACGAGCTCAAGAACCCGCTCGCGTCGCTGCAGGGGCTCGCGCAGCTCATGGCCCGCGGCGCCGCCGCCGGGAGCAAGGAGCACGAGCGCCTCACCGTGATGCTCCGCGAGATCGGCAGGGTGCGTGAGGCGGTCGACGGCTTCCGCGACCTGACCCGGCCGCTCACCGGCCTCGAGATCGCCCCGGCCCGGCTCGACGCGCTGGTCCGCGAGGTCGCGCTGCTGCAAGAGGGCCAGGCCGAGGGGCGCGGCGTGTCGCTGCGCGTCCGCGCCGACCTGCCGGTCAGCGCCGAGTGCGACGTCCGCAAGCTCAAGCAGGCCCTGGTCAACCTCGTGCAGAACAGCCTCGAGGCCGCGCGCCCCGGCGATCAGGTCGAGCTCGCGGCCGAGGTGGCGAGCGGCGGCGCCGCGCGGCTCGTGGTGCGGGACAGCGGCCCCGGCCTCTCGGAGGAGGCGCGCCGCAACCTCTTCATCCCCGGCTTCACGACCAAGCCGCGGGGCTCGGGGATCGGGCTCCTGGTCGCGCGGCAGGCCGCGCAGCAGCACGGCGGCGGCCTCGCCGCCGCGGGCGCCCCGGGCGGCGGCTGCGTGGCGACCCTGACCCTGCCGCTCGCCGCCCCGGGGAGGTCCGCGTGAGGCCGACGATCCTGGTCGTCGACGACGACGACGGCGTGCGCTACACGCTGCGGGAGATCCTCGAGGCGAGCGACCTCGCGGTCGTCGAGGCCCGCGAGGGCCGCGCCGCGCTGGCGCGCCTCGACGAGGGGCGCGTCGACCTCGTGATCACCGACCTCAAGATGCCCGGGATGTCCGGCCTGGAGCTGCTCGAGGCGCTCGCCCGCCGCGCCGACGCGCCGCGGGCGCTCGTCGTCACCGCCCACGGCTCCGAGCGCCACGCGGTCGAGGCGATGAAGCTCGGCGCGCTCGACTACTTCGCCAAGCCCTTCGACGCCGAGGAGGTGCTCCGCGTCGTCGAGCGCGCCGTGGCCGCGGTCCGGCGCGAGCAGGAGAACGAGGCGCTGCGCGCCGAGCTGCTGCTCCAGCGGCACCTGGTGTTCGCCTCGGAGGTGATGCGGCAGCTCGCGCTCGTCGTCCACCGCGCCGCCCCGCGCGACGTCACCGTGCTCGTGAGCGGGCCGAGCGGCACCGGCAAGGAGCGGATCGCCGAGGCGATCGTCGCGGCGTCGCGGCGGGCCGAGCGCCCCTTCGTCCGCTTCAACTGCGCCGCGCTGCCGCGCGAGCTCGCCGAGGCCGAGCTCTTCGGGCACGCCCGCGGCGCCTTCACCGGCGCGCACCGGGCCCGCCCCGGCCTCTTCCGCGAGGCCGACGGCGGCTCTCTGCTGCTCGACGAGGTCGGCGAGCTCGACCTCGTCACCCAGGGCAAGCTCCTGCGCGTCCTCCAGGAGGGCCTCGTCCGGCCCGTCGGCGAGGACCGCGAGGCCCGCGTCGACGTGCGCCTGATCGCCGCGACCAACCGCGACCTGCGGCAGGAGGTCCGCGCCGGCCGCTTCCGCGAGGACCTCTATTACCGCCTCAAGGTCGTCGAGGTCCACGTGCCGCCGCTCGCGGAGCGCCCCGACGACGTCTCGCCCTTGATCGACCACTTCCTGCGGCGCTTCCGCGATCGCTTCGGCCTCGAGTCCGTCTCGCTCTCCGCCGGGCTCCGGCGCAGGCTCTGCGCGGCGAGCTACCCCGGGAACGTGCGGGAGCTGGAGCACACGATCGAGTCCCTGGTCGCGCTCTCACCGGGCGGCGAGATCGACGAGACCGCCCTCGCCCAGCGCGGCGACGCCGGGAGCCCGCCGCCGCTCGGGCTCAAGGAGCGCCTCGAAGCGTTCGAGCGCGGCCTGATCCTCGAGGAGCTGCAGCGCTGCGGCGGCAACCGCTCCGAGGCCGCGCGCCGCCTCGGGATCGGCCGCGTCACGCTGCTCGAGCGGATGAAGCGCTACGGCCTCTCGTGACCATCCCGAACGCACGCCGGCGCCCGAGGTAGGTGCATGTCCACCCTGCGGACCAGGCCGAGGGCGTAGAACTTCTCACGCGCCGCCGCGTTCCTCCTCCGCGTCCCGAGAGGACGGCGAGCGCCGCGAAGACGGCGAGCGCCCCCCTCCGACGACACGGAGCGAAGACCATGAATTCCGCCAGCGAAGTTCGCGGGGCCTCGCGCCCCACGAGCGCACCACCCCTGCACCGCGACGACGCCGGTGAGGCCTCCGGTCTCATCGACATCCGCAAGCTCGCCGCCACCCCGCGACCGCCGAGCCAGCCGCGCCTCGAGCTCCTGCGCCCCCTCTCTCCGCCCCCGACGGCCCCGCAGCCCCTGCCGCGGCGCGCCGCCCGACCCACGCAGGCCCCGCTCTACGCGCTCATGGGGCTCTTGACCTTCGGCGTCGTCGGCCTCGCCGCCGCCAGCCTCCGCGGTCCGACGCCCGCGCCGGAGCGGATCGTGGTCGTCACCGAGGCGCCCCAGGCCCGCGTCCCCGCTCCGCCGGCGGCCGCGCCCGAGGAGCCGCCGCCCCCGCCGCCCGCGGAGACGCCCCAGCCGGCGTCGGCTCCGACCAAGGATCCCTCGCCGACGCCGCGGAGCTCGCGGCCGCGGGACAC